>USOZ01000188.1 GCA_900556525.1 uncultured Oscillospiraceae bacterium
TGCGAAAAATCTGTCTGCGTAATCTGCATACCCGATTTAATCAGCACTTCCCTAAGTAAAACAAAATTTAACCATTGGAACTCGTAAAACAGCTGCTTTCGGGCGGCTGTTTTTCGTTTTGTGTTTTTGATATAGCTGATATATCATATGTTATATATAATGTATGAATATTTGAGTATACCAAATGAGTCGTAATTGTGATATAATAAAAAAGATAATGGAGAATTGAGTCGATATTTAACGAATAAATTTATAACATAATTTCATTTTTCCGTTGGAAATATCTCAAAAAGGAGAGTATTAGATATGTATAGGATTGTCAGAAAGAAAATTCTGAACCCTACAGTTACGCAGATGGAAATTGAAGCTCCTCTGGTTGCCAAAAAAGCTAAACCGGGGCAGTTTATTATTCTTCGCGTTGATTCCGAGGGTGAAAGAATTCCGCTTACGGTTGCCGGCTGCAATGCAGAAGAGGGAACTGTAAAGATCATTTTTCAGATTGTCGGAGCAACCACCGAAGCGCTTAATCACAAGTCTGAGGGCGAATTCATTCAGGACTTTGTAGGTCCTCTCGGCGTTGCTACACACACCGACGGTATAAAGAAAGTATGTATTATCGGCGGCGGTGTAGGCTGTGCTATTGCAATGCCTATTGCTGAGGAATTTCACAAGTTGGGCGTTGATGTAACCAGCATTATCGGTTTCCGCAGCAAGGATATTGTTATACTTGAAGATGAATTCGAAGAATATTCCGACCGTGTTGTTCTTATGACCGACGACGGTTCTTACGGACGTCACGGAAACGTAACGGTTCCGCTTAAAGAAATGCTTGAATCCGGCGAAAAATTCGATATGATTATCACTATCGGTCCGCTTATCATGATGAAGTTTGTGGTTGCGACCGCGAAACCTTTTGATATTCCCGTAACAGTTTCGATGAATCCTATCATGATCGACGGAACGGGAATGTGCGGCGGCTGCCGGCTTACGTTAAATCAGGATGGCAAAAAAGTTATCAAATTTGCTTGCGTTGACGGACCGGATTTCAACGGATATGAAGTTGATTTTGACGAGGCTATGTCGCGCGGAAGAATGTACTTTGATTTTGAACGTAAAGCGCACGAAAAAACCTGCAATCTTTTTAAGAACATATAAGGAGGAGAAATAATGGCTATCGAGCCTAAGAAACATGAAATGCCTACGCAGGACGCGAAGGCAAGAGCCTGCAATTTCAATGAAGTTGCACTTGGCTATACTGCGGAAATTGCGGTTGATGAAGCGAATCGCTGTCTTAACTGCAAGAATAAGCCGTGCATCAGCGGCTGTCCCGTAAATATTGAAATTCCCGATTTTATTGACCACATTAAAAAAGGCGATTTCGAGGGAGCATATCAGGTGATCTCAAAGTCATCATCTCTCCCCGCTGTCTGCGGCAGAGTATGTCCGCAGGAATCACAGTGTGAAAGCAAATGTACTCTCGGAATTAAATTTGAACCCGTCGGAATAGGCAGACTCGAAAGATTTGTTGCCGATTGGCACAATGAAAATGCGAAGGAACTTCCTAAGAAGCCCGAATTCAACGGACATAAGGTTGCTGTTGTCGGTTCCGGCCCTTCGGGTCTTACCTGCGCGGGAGACCTTGCGAAGAAAGGTTATAAAGTTACTGTTTTTGAGGCGCTTCACACAGCGGGCGGAGTACTTGTGTATGGAATTCCCGAATTCAGACTCCCGAAAGCTATTGTAGCCAAGGAAGTAGAAACTCTGAAAGCTCTTGGCGTTGACATCGAAACAAATGTCGTTATAGGAAAGACGCTCACGGTTGACGAGCTTTTTGAGGACGGATTTGAAGCGGTATTTATCGGTTCTGGTGCAGGACTTCCTAAGTTCATGGGAATTGAAGGTGAAGGACTTAAAGGTGTATATTCCGCGAATGAATTCCTTACCAGAAGCAATCTTATGAAGGCTTACCGCGATGATTCGGCTACGCCGATTATGAAAGGCGGACGCGTTGCGGTAGTTGGCGGCGGAAATGTTGCAATGGACGCGGCAAGAACGGCTCTGCGTCTTGGCGCAGAGGTAAGCATAGTTTATCGCCGTTCAATGGAAGAACTTCCTGCGCGCCGTGAAGAGGTTGAGCACGCAATGGAAGAGGGTATTGATTTTAAGCTGCTTCACAACCCGGTGCGCATTATCGGATATGAAAATCCCGATGACCCTCGCGATCCCAAAAACGGTTTTGTTAAGGCTATCGAATGTATTCGCATGGAACTTGGCGAACCTGATGAAAAGGGACGCCGCCGCCCTGTGGAAATTCCGGGAAGCGAATTCACAATGGATGTTGACTGCGTTATAATGGCACTCGGAACCTCTCCCAATCCGCTTATCAAGAACACCACGCACGGTCTTGAAACTCAGAAGTGGGGCGGAATTATCGTTGAAGAGGATACGGGTCTGACATCAAGAGATGGCGTTTACGCCGGCGGCGACGCGGTAACCGGCGCTGCAACGGTTATTCTTGCCATGGGCGCGGGAAAGACCGCAAGCAAGGCTATTGATGAATACCTTAGTTCAAAATAAAACATATTTTTGGTATTGCACCTATGGTATATCGATAAATGCAATACTGATATGAAAAACAAGCAATTCCGAATACTGTCGGAATGTGATACAATTATTATATCAAAAAGTAAAACTGAGGATGGTGCAACATGAACAAAATCTCCATTATCGGAACCGGCAGTGTCGGCTCCACAATCGCTTATTCCATTGCCATGATGGGTATGGCATCGGAAATCGTAATGATCGACATTAACAGCGAAAAAGCGCTCGGTGAAGCGCTCGACATCAGACAGGGAACTCCTTTCTGCGCTCCCTGCTCGATTTATGCCGGCGATTATCCCGACGCGAAGGACTCCAACATTGTAATCCTTACTTCCGGTATGGCAAGAAAAGCGGGTCAGTCCCGTCTTGAACTTGCTCAGGTAAATATCGACATTACAAAAACGATTATCCCTGAAATTACAAAGTATGCTCCCGACGCTACATACATTATCGTTTCAAATCCTGTTGATATTCTGACCTATACTTTCCACAAGATATCCGGACTTCCTGAAAACCGCATTATCGGTTCCGGTACGATTCTTGATACTGCACGTCTTCGTGCGAGACTTTCCGAATACTACAATATCAGCCAGAACAACGTTCATGCTTATGTTTTCGGTGAGCATGGAGATTCCTCGTTTATTCCTTGGTCTGTTGCAAACATTTCAAATGTTCCGATCAATGAGTGCCAGAACATTTTCTCCAGTTCTGATTTCACATATCCCGAGATCAACTATGCTGAAATTGAGGAATATGTAAGAAAGTCGGGCGGACGTGTTATCGCGCGCAAGGGCGCTACATTCTATGCTGTTTCAATGTCTGTATGTCACATATGTAAGTGCGTTCTCAGCGGTATTGATACAACAATGACCGTTTCTACAATGATGCACGGTGAATATGGCATTGAAGACGTATGCCTCAGCACGCTTATCGCTGTCGGACGCAACGGTGTTCGCAATAAGGTAAACGTTCCGCTTACCGACGATGAAATTGCAAAGCTGCGTTATAGTGCTGACACCTTAAAGGATGTTATCAATAATCTTAAAATATAAAGAAAGGTGAAAACAAAATGGAATACCGTATCGAACATGACTCCATGGGCGAGATGAAGGTTCCTGCCGATCGCCTTTGGGCGGCACAGACGCAGAGAAGCCACGAGAATTTTAAAATCGGCGTAGATATCGAAACGATGCCGAGAGAAATTACACACGCATTTGGAATTCTCAAAAAGGCTGCAGCGCTTGCGAATTCAGAACTTAAACCCGAAAAGATGACTGCGGCAAAGCTCGCAGCTATTTCGGCAGCCTGCGATGAAGTTATTTCCGGAGAGCTCAACAGCCATTTTCCGCTTGTTGTATGGCAGACAGGTTCAGGAACGCAGTCGAACATGAATGCTAATGAAGTAATTGCTAACCGCGCGAATCAGATTGCAGGCGAAATGCTTTGCCATCCCAACGATGACATAAACATGAGCCAGTCGTCTAACGACACTTTCCCGACTGCGATGCATATTTCCGCCGTTCTCGCGATTGAAGACAAGCTTCTTCCCGCTGTCGAACTTCTTATCGCCACTTTCAAGCGCCTTGAGGAAGAAAATGAAGGAATCGTTAAATCGGGACGTACTCACTTACAGGACGCAACTCCGATAAAGTTCAGCCAGGAAATTTCTGGTTGGAGAAGCAGCCTTGAAAGAGACGCGGAGCTTCTCCGTCTTGCCGTAAAGCCGCTCTATGAGCTTGCTCTCGGCGGCACTGCCGTCGGAACGGGACTTAACGCCCCCA
>USOZ01000189.1 GCA_900556525.1 uncultured Oscillospiraceae bacterium
TTCGTGCAATAAGACGGAAAATATGCAAGTAAGATGCGTGCCGCGATTTATTCAGTGATTCCTTAGGAAATTACCAGCGCGAACGGCTGTTTACGTTTGCGCGGCGTTTCTGGCGCGCTTCGAGCTTTGCTATGCGGCTTTTCTGGATCCCGTTTAAGATCATGTCCGCAATAATAAGTACGGCGAGCGCGCCTATACAGAGCTTGAACCAGCCCTTTTCAAAAATGCTGTTTATCATTCGCATTGTGTATTCAAACTGCGAAAGGGCAATGTCCTGAGAAGCGACAAGGTTTCGGGTCGCGATAACTTCGCCGTCCATGACAAGCTCGAGAGTTCCCATTACCTGACCCTTTTCAATGGGCGCTACGACCGCTTTATTGTCATTCATTTCAGTCGTGATAGTAACGCGCTGTTCGATAGCGGAGGTGTCCCAGTCGCGTGGGAGAAGCGTTGAAAATGCGGAGGACGGTTTAAGTATCGCGAGGTCGGCGTTTTCGCCCATATCTACGGGAACGTTCGCAACGACGGTATGTTCGTTAAGCACCTCAATAATGTCGAAAGTCCTGAACGCCCACTTGTACAGCGCGATATGGTCCTTGAAATGCCCCTGCGTGCGGTTTCCGTCCGCGTCGTAGTACGGAGCGTTTGCGGTCACAAGCATATAGGTAAAACCGTTCATCGAGGCGGTTGAAACAAGGTTCATAAAGCCCGAATGTTCGTTTCCGTCCTTATCCCAGTATACGTTGATGCTGCCCGTTTTTATGCCCTTCGCGTACTCGTAATAGTAGGGATTTTCGCCGTTGTTGCGTATGAGCATATTGTAGTTGGTGATCGTGTAGGGCGAGGGGTTGTAGGCGTTTGCGGGCATGACGTATTCCTGCGTAGAGGAAATGTCGATAAGCTCGGGGAGCTTATCATAGGCATAGCGCGCGATAAGGTAGAGGTCGTAGGGCGTGGAGTAGTTGTCCGCTTCCCAAAGACCGTGCGTGTTGCTGAAATGAGTATCCGTACAGCCAAGCTCCTGAGCCTTTTTATTCATCATTTCGACAAATGTGGGAATATCTCCGCCGATATTGCAGGCGATAACGTTTCCGACCTCGCAGCCCGAAGCTATGAGCAGGGCGTTCAGACAGTCGCGCATGGTGAGATTTTCCTGACCTACGGCAAGTCCCGCGGTAGCCGCGTCGCTCTTATTCGGGTCGGGATTTCCCCAGAACTCGTTTGTTGCGTCGTATGTTACTTTCATGCTGCGGTCGAGATTTGAGCAGTTTTCATATGCGATTATCGCCGTCATCAGCTTTGTTACGGAGGCGGGATAGATACGCTTGTGTTCGTTCTTCGCGGCGATAACCGTATCAAGGTCGAGATTTACCATGTAATAGCTGTCGCTGTACAGGTCAAGACCCGGGTCGAACGCAGCTTCCGACGAAATGTCGGCGAAATTTGAGAAAAAAACAGCAAAAGTGAAAAGAAATGCTGTCAGAACAGCAGTAATTTTTATATTTCGCATATGGACAAAACCACCTTTTTAAGATATAATATAACGGAACGGCGAGATGCCGAATGCGGAAAATCGCAGGATTCCGACGCTTTTGAATGATACAATATTATTATATCATATTTTTGTCAAAAAAAAAAGACTTTTTTTCTAAGTTGGCAAAAAAATCCGCAAACGAGGTGAGGAGACGGGAAATGATACTTATTACGGGAGATGTACACGGAGATTTTACCCGCTTTAAGGACAAGCGGCTTCGGAAGCTCCGAAAAAGCGACGCGCTTATCGTCTGCGGGGATTTCGGTATGCTCTGGGACGGAGGCAAGCGCGAAAAACGGCTGCTGAAGCGGCTCGGGCGGCGCAGATACAGCATACTTTTCGTCGAGGGCGTACACGAGAATTTTGAGGAGCTTGAAAAGTATGAGACCGAGCAGTGGTGCGGCGGAGAAACGCGCAGGATAAGCGGCAATCTGCGGCAGCTCGTGCGTGGGAACGTGTTCACCGTCGCGGGTAAGACGATTTTTGCTTTCGGCGGCGGAAAATCCGATGAGCAGGGCGGGAGCGTTCCCGACGACCCGCTTCGGCTAAAATATGAAAATCCGTCCGAAAAGGAGCTTTCCGACGCGGACAGGGCGCTCGCGGAACATTCAGACCGAGTGGATATTATAGTAAGCTATGAGCCGCCCGCGTCTATCGCCGATTTTATGCACGGCGGTGAGCCGCAGACCGACCGAATAAGCGCATATCTCGAGGAAAAGCGCGGAAAGGTCGCTTTCGAGCACTGGTTCTTCGGAAAAATGCACATAAATAAGCAAATACCGCCGAAGTTCACCGCGGTTTTTGACAGCGTTATCGACGCGCAGACATTGAAATAATCAAAAAAGTCTTATCGGACTAAAATAATATGAAAGGAAAAAGAAAATGGCAGAATTTAAGTATGAGATCGTAAAGGAGCTTGGAGTTATCTCCGAAGGCTCAAAGGGCTGGACAAAGGAGCTTAACCTTGTAAGCTGGAACGACAAGGAGCCGAAGTTCGACATTCGCGACTGGGCGCCCGACCACGAGAAAATGGGCAAGGGCGTTTCGCTCACCGAGGAGGAAATGCAGACTCTCGTTAAGCTCTTTGAGGAACGCGACGAAGAGGACAGTTTTGAATAAAAAGCAAAAGGCGGTTCATAACGGACCGCCTTTTCTTATGCTCGCTATTTATTACAGCGGCTTGCTGACCTCTTTTACAAGTCCCACCACGCGCAGGTGCATAAGCTCGCTCTTTTCAAATCTGCGCACGGGGTAATACGGGTTGAACGAATGAAGCTCGACCCAGTTTTTCCCGTATTTTATCTTTTTTACAACCGCCTCGTCGTCGATCATCACGACCGCGACGCTTCCGTTTTCAACGCTGTCCTGCCGCCGAACGAGAATACGGTCGCCGTCCTCGATCTTCGGGGACATACTATCGCCTTTTACATTTATCCAAAGGTAATTTTCCGCGTCCGAGGGGTTGGAGATAAATGTTGGGCGGTATTCTACCGCGCGGCTGTCCGCATAGCAGCCGAAGCCTGCGCTTACACTGTCGAAAACGGGAACACTGTAGATCATATCCGCGTCGGCAAGCTCGATATTTCCGCCGTCAAGCCCGAGAATGTATTCAACAGAGGTTTCAAGCCCTTTAGCAATAAGCTGTGCGCGTTCAAGCGGCAGCTTGTCGATCTGACCTGTTTCATAGCGCTGGAGAGTGGATTTATTCAGCCCCGTGCGGCGGGAAAGCTCCTGAAGGCTTATACCTAGCCATATGCGCTGCTTTCGTATTCTTCCGAATATTTCGGGATTATTTTCCATAATAACAACTCCTTTTGTTCAATTTATTATATCACATTTGTCCTAAAAGTGCAACAGTTTAAGAAAAAATATTTCTTGTTGCAAATACGGGTTGACAAAACGGGGCAGCCGTGCTATAATAAAATCGTCCCAAAAATGCAACGAAAAGGAGGAATAACAATTTATAAGTGCAGACAATGCCACAAAATTCAGGAAACACCGCTGCGGCGCAGGGACGGCTTCGACAATGAGATATACGGGTGCTGCCGTTATTGCGGAGGGAATGTTTCCGAAAGCGAGGAGCGCTGCCGATGCTGCGGCAGGGAGCTTTTCGCGGGAGAGAGGGCGTATGAGGTCGGAACAGAGATATACTGCGCCTCATGCGTTACTGAAACAGTCGTTTAAGAGGAGAGAAATTATGAATATCAGACAATTTTTAGGGCGGCATTTTGAGATAAACAATGCCGTAAACTCAAAGCTCGAACAGCTTGAGGAGCTTCGTCATCTTGCGGCGTCGGCGTCTTCCCCGACGCTTTCCGAAAGCCACTGCACGGGAACGTATTCCGACAGGGTAGGGCGGACGGTCGCGAAGATAATGGACCTCGACCGTGAAATAAACGAGGAGATCGACAGGCTTGTCGAAACGAAAATACAGATACGAAACATGATCGACACCCTTTCCGACAGCACTCAGCGAACCATTCTCGAACGGCACTACATACTTCATGAGAGCTGGGAAACTATCGCCGAAAAGCTCGGGTACAGCACTCGGCACATAACCCGCCTGCACAACCAGGCTATCGCGGCGCTTGAAGCGGCGTACGGCGAGCTGGCGGGGTGAGAGGCGCGGAGCGCGCGTTACTTCCGGCTGCTAAGTTTCGCCGATTAGGTCTGTTCTGCATCCCCGACTTTTCGCAAGCCTGCCTATCGCGGCGTTTCGCCGAACGCAGATATATTTTCAAGGAAATGCTGACTAAATCGGGTATGCAGATTGCGCAGACAGATTTTTCGTTTTCATGCAATCAGGCAATATGCAAGCAAGATGCTTGCCAGCGAACCATTCTC
>USOZ01000190.1 GCA_900556525.1 uncultured Oscillospiraceae bacterium
TGCAAGACTGGGGGCGGCTTCCGCCTGCGGAAAATATGCAAGCAAGATGCGTGCCGCGATTTATTCAGCGATCTCTTTACAGTATACCACATTTTTCCGCAAAAATCAATAGCGGAGAGAACAGCCGCCTCTCCGCTATGTTTATTCATTTAGTATGTCGCAGGATCGCCCGCGCTGTGCTTATTTCCGCGAACGTCGTACCACGTTTCGAGATAGTCGAGCGGGTTCAGCTTCGTCTGTCCCTTGCGCACTTCAAAGTGCATATGCGTTCCGAGAGCATAGCCCGTCGCGCCCATTGCCGCGATAAATTCGCCCTGCGTTACCTGCTGACCTACGGTTACATAAACCGCGCTGCAATGTCCGTAAAGCGTCTGGAAACCGTTTCCGTGGTCGATAATTACGCAGTTTCCATAGCCCGCATTCGGCCCCGCGAGAATTACGGTTCCGCTTGCGCCCGCAAATATCGCCGTTCCGTAGCCCTTTACAATATCAACGCCCGCGTGACCCGTATAGCCGCCGTCCCAGTAGGTATATTCGCTTATGTGTCCACCGTCAACAGGCCAGATATAATTTCCGTAGCCCGCGTCCTCGGGCGAATAAAGACTTTCGGGCGTAGGCTTAACGCCCATCGCTATTCTTTCGGTAACAGGCAGAGAAGCCACAACGCTTCGCTTAATATCGCGCTTTACCTCTATGCTGTTCACATATGTAACCTCGGCGGTAACGTGATTTACTCCGGGAACGCCTTCGGTCGTAACGCGCGTCACGCCGACGTAAAGCGAAGAATCATCGTAATATTCGGTCTCATAGTCGGTATATGCGTCGTAATTTTCAACGACCGTAACATTTACCGAGAGGAAAGGCACTTCTTCGCGGCTCTTTATGCGGTCGCCCGTGTACAGCGCCATTTCCGAAAATCCCGGATTAAGCAGTTCGAGCTGCGCTTCCGTCATGTTCAGCTTATCGCATATCAGCGAATGTGAATCGCCGTCCTCAACAATGTAATATCCCGCCTGTTTTTTAACACCGGTGAGCTGCGAGATGAGCCAGTCGGTGTTTATGATACTTCCCGAGAGATAAAGACCCGCCGTATCGCACTCGATCCGATCGGCAAAGCTTATCTCCGCGTCGGGGTACATTGTCCGGTATTTGTTCAGTATGCCGTCGAGCGCCGCCTTGACCTCGGTATTGTCGAACATAGCCCCCATGAATGTCCCGTTAAGATAAAAACCGTAGGCATAATCAACGGTAAGGTCGGAATATTCGAGCATTTTATCGGCTACCTGATATTTCGTAAGGGTTTTGGGCGATTCGATAAGCTCGATCGAATATTCAGGCTCCAGCTGTATGCTTTCTTCGCTTCCTAGGTAGTTGATACGCTCTTTCAGTATCTTTTCGGCTTCGTAATAAACCTGTTCGTTCTGCACATAGCCGAGGAATTTATCGTTTACGGTCAGCTTTACGGCATAGTTGAGCGAATTTGCATAGGAAATTACATTAAAGCAGAAAAGCACGCATATTATCGGCGCAGCGATATTGAACAGCGATACGGCAAGTCCCGTTTTTCCGAAAATAAATTCGCCGAGGTGTCCCGCCGCGATCTTTATGCCGTTCCAGAGTCCGCCTTCACGCTTTCCCTCGATAATATCCTGCCTTGCCCGTCCGAGCGCGTGCCATATTTTAAGAAACGGAGAAGCGATAATAACGCCGAGATAGCTAAGCCGCGTAAGAATATCCCCGCGCAGGCTTACCGTCTTTTTCCATACAAAGCGGAAAAACCGCGCAATGCTGCGCCCCGCGTATATTATAAGCAGAAGAATGACGGAGCATATATATCGTCCGAAATCAGACAGATAGCCTGAAAGAAATTCGGAAAATTTTCCTTTTTTAGAAGCCTGCGGCGCTGTTATTTTCTCGTCCGGCATAGCTCGTCCTCCTTCCTGTAAAGTCGATACAAAAGTCATTATATCACATTAAGCGAAAAAAAGCAAGTTTTTTATTAAACGGACTTCGGGATGTACCGAAAAGTGTTGAAATACAGTGAAAAATGTGCTATAATATGTGAACGGCACGCGCCATATAAAAAGAACATAAAGAAGGTATAGAAATTGAAATCACATATCGGACCGCATTTCGTTAAGGGAATGTATCATGGTCTGCCGATCGCCCTCGGCTATCTCTCGGTTTCGTTCGGCTTCGGTATACTCGCGTTTAACTCGGGGCTGTCCGTTTTCGAGGCTGCAATGATATCTGTTACGAACCTGACTTCTGCGGGACAGGCAGCGGGCGTTGCGATAATCGCAGCAGGCGGAATGCTCACAGAAATGATACTCACGCAGTTCATCATAAATATCCGCTATGCGCTTATGTCGCTTTCACTTTCACAGAAGCTCGACAGCAGCTTCACGACTCCGCACAGACTGCTCGCTTCTTTCGGAATCACCGACGAGATATTCGCGGTCGCTTCCGCTCAGCCCGGGAAAATATCCCCGCCGTATATGTACGGAATGATATTCGTCGCGTGGGTCGGCTGGACGGCGGGAACGATAATGGGAGCGGCAGCGGGAGAGCTTCTCCCCGCTTCGGTAACGAACGCAATGGGGATCGTACTTTACGGAATGTTCCTCGCAATAATCATTCCGCCTGCTGCGATTATCGAGCGTTCTGCTCGTCGTGGTTATCGCCGCCGCAATAAGCATAGTTTTCAAGTACCTCATAACCGTCGTTTCGGGCGGATTTGCGGTAATCATAAGCGCGGTCGCTGCTTCGGCTGCCGCCGCGCTTATATTCCCCGTTAAAGAGGAGGAAAACGAATGAGCGTTGCAATTTACACATTCGTAATGGCGGCGGTAACATACCTTATCCGCATGATACCGTTCACATTCTTCCGCAAAAAGATAAAATCGCGCTTTTTCCGCAGCTTTCTCTACTACATACCATATGCGGTGCTGAGCGCAATGACTATCCCCGCGATTTTTTACAGCACGGGGAATATCATTACCGCTGTCGCGGGAACGGCGGTCGCGGTCGTTCTCGCGTATTTCAATCTCCCGCTCATTATCGTGGCGCTTGCCGCTGCGGGAACTTCTTTCGTCACAGGTCTTTTTATCTGAACTTCAATCCCCTGTCGATTTAAAATTGACAGGGGATTTTTCTTTCTCGTCGGATAAACGCGGCAGCGTGAACAAAAAAACATATTTTCTATGAATTTTTTTCATATTATTCTTGCAAAAAACGAATATATATGATACAATGGGAAATATAGTCATTTTCGCAGCGTGAAAAATGACACATTCTGTAAAAAATAGAAGGGACGTAAACAAAATGGCAACTCAACAGATAATTATGCTCGCTACGGTTGCGGTATATCTTATCGCAATGGTAATCGTGGGCGTAATCTGCGCAAAGAAAACAGACAACGTCGGGGACTTTTATCTCGGCGGAAGAAAGCTCGGTCCGTTCGTAACGGCAATGAGCGCGGAGGCTTCGGACATGAGCGGCTGGCTGCTTATGGGACTTCCGGGACTCGCTTACGCGTGCGGTATCGCGGAGGCAAGCTGGACGGCTATCGGTCTTGCTATAGGTACATATCTGAACTGGCTCATCGTTTCAAAGCGGCTCAGAAAATATTCGCAGGTATGTAACGCGATAACTATCCCCGATTTCTTCGCGAACAGATTCAGAGATAAGAGCAATATCCTCACATTCATTTCCGCTCTTATTATAATAGTATTTTTCATTCCCTACACAGGTTCGGGATTTTCCGCCTGCGGAAAGCTCTTCGAGAGCCTTTTCGGAGCCGATTACCACATTGCAATGATAATAAGCGCGGTCGTAATAATCGCATACACCACTATCGGCGGCTTCCTCGCTGCAAGCATAACCGACTTTCTTCAGAGTATCATTATGACAGCGGCGCTTATAACGGTTGTCATTTTCGGAATTGCTACGGCTGACGGTCTTTCAAACGTTATGGATTACAGCACGTCTATGAACGGATACTTTTCCCTCACCAAAACGTTCGACGTTCTCAAACAGGAAACGGGCGAATTCAGCGGACTCAGCATTTTCTCCACTCTTGCATGGGGTCTCGGTTATTTTGGTATGCCTCACGTTCTTCTCCGCTTTATGGCTATCAACGACAGTAAGAAGCTCAAGACCTCGAGAAGAGTTGCAACAATATGGGTCGTTATCTCACTTGCAGTCGCAATATTCATTGGCGTTGTAGGTCTTGCAATGACCGCCAACGGCTCTATCGCCGATCTCACTCAGAGCGACCCCGAAACGATCATTGTCGTGATCGCAAATCTGCTCGCGAAGATCGGACCGCTCGCGGCTA
>USOZ01000191.1 GCA_900556525.1 uncultured Oscillospiraceae bacterium
GTATTCAGAACGCCGACGGCAGATATGCGCTGAACACGAAGGAATCGAAATCAATTCTATTGCCGCCTTTACCGTACCCGCCGAAATTGATGGTTGCCCCCGTAGGTATATCTTGATAAATTCGGTTTGAATAGAAGTCTTTGATATCAACGCTCAGTTCAAATCTTACCGCCTGCGTCAGCGCAAAGTTTTCCTCCGAAAATTCAAAATCAAAGCCTTTTCGGTAATAATCTTTTTCTGTTTTGTCATTGCCATCCCCAAAAATACCGTAACCGCCTCCGGAAGTTGCATCCCAATTGTAAGTGTAAGCGTTTGCTATGCTTACGCTCACTGCAACCGTTGTCATGGTAGCCACAGCGGCTATCGCCCATTTAATTGATGATTTAAGTTTCATTATAACCTCCCAGTGTGTTAATGCCTGTTTTTCGTGCCTTTTTATATTATACATTTGTTTCGGGGATTTGTCAATAGACTTGGAACCAATAATGTAAACATGTAACAAATAATAGCGCCAACATGGAACGAACAGGATTTCGTTCCATGTTGGCGCTGTTTACTAAGACAATTCTGTATGATTATTACACTTTATTCCATCAGCTTTTTCAGATACATCAATATTGCTTTATCACCGACTGTCTTTTCTACAGAGAAATTCGTTTCCGATATATCGAGCAGAAGGCAGCCGCAATGGCCCTTGAATGTAGGGAAGCAGACTATCCGCAGGTATTTGTCTATCTCGGGGCTGTAATCGACTATTTCAAATGTGGATAAATGCGTCCTGCTTCTTCATAGAAATATACAATATACTTCTTTCAGAAATATCATAATGCTTACGGTCGGATATGAATGAAATGATTTTTTCGGTGTCCATTCGCTAACTCCTTTAATATCTGATATTAACAATATATTGATAAGCGACCCCGCCGAATAATGTATGTGCGGGGACATTTCGCCCGTTGCATTTATTATACCACTGATTCAGAAATATTGCAAACAGAAATTAACCGGAACATATTGAGATCACTGAGATGTCAATAGCGTTTAAAGTACTATTATCCTACCGCCCTTTCAATAATCGTTACTGTTCCCGAAGCGCCGTCAACTCTTATTCTGTCGCCTGTTTTCAGAACTCCCGAAGCATTCTGGCAGCTGACTACAGCTGGGATTCCCAATTCTCTTGCAACTATAACCGCGTGAGAAAGAGGAGCGCCGATGTCCGTTACAATAGCAGCCGCCTTGGGAAATACCTTTACCCATCCGATATTTGCGGCGGGTATAACAAGAATCTCACCTTTCTGCAGCTCTCCCGACTGATTGATTGATGTCAAAACTCTTGCGACGCCCTCTGCTTGTCCACAAGAGCCTGCAACTCCTCTGATTACGTCCGCTTTTTCATCGGTGCCTGTCACGCCGTATTTATAAAACCCGCCTGCACCTCCGCTCTGCTGCCACTCCTCGGGAGTGAATCTGCCGCAGATGATGCTTGGGAAATTTGGCATGGCAAGCTGCGCGCTATAGTTTCTGCGCCTTTCTTCTATCTTATCTGCCGAAGTCTTTTCACCTTTGAGATATGCCACTATCTCATCAATATAGAGCATGAATATATCATCGTCAAGACCCGTAAGACTTCCCGCCTTTAGGATAAATTCCCTCAACATACAGAATAATCTGAGAGAGTCGCTTCTTATGATTTCTCTGCAGTAAACTGCATTGCTGTATTTTTCAAGAGTGCTTTTGAGCCAGCCTGTCTTTTTAGGATAAAGCCCCGAAAACTCTTTTACTGCCTCTTCAAAACGCTTTTCCTGTTTTTTCTTGAGTTCATACGCATCTATTCCCGATTTTTTATATTCACGGATAACATTTTCCGGAAATTCGGGATCCTCATAGGGATAAGGGAGCGCAAGCTCCATTTCATCGGTGTGTCTGTGTCCATAGCGGAAGATATATTCCTCCCTCGTTATCCTCTCGTTTATCATATCGTCCACTGCAAGGAGAGTGCCAAGGCTTTCTATGCTTCCGTTTCCTGAACAGTTTGAAAGCAGCCTGTCCGTAAGTTCTACGGAGCATATCTTTCTTATCTTCTCCCTTGTCTGAAACAGGGGCTTTACGGAAAGGCTTGTTGCTATTGCCGACAAGGTTCTGGTAAAAAAAGGCTCGCAGCGTTCATTCCATATCATGCAAAGCTCCTCTGTGCTGTCCGCATGACGGATGTCCTCGCATATCTTCCCCGCTATGTATGGTATATGCTTTACAAAATCCTTGCCGTATTCATTTTTGTCCTTCTTTTTAATAAAAGCTGACTTTATCACACCGCCTATCTTTCTAAGCAGTATCTTCTTATCATACGGGTATATGGGTATATCGACCCCTTCCGGAATGCCCCCTGCAAGCTCTGAAAGAGTTTTGTATGCCTTTTCTCTGCTCATACCGAAAGAACAGAGAACGGAGCATAATCCGCTTATGTTAAGATAAAGCTGACCGCAGACTGCGGATATGAGCGGTATCCCAAGAGTATTTCCTATGCTCTCTATCATGCCGTAGGTGACGGGGGAAACCGGACGAAGAAATATTTCTCCAACATTTGTTTTTGAAAGCAGCAAATTGCCGCAAAGTGAATCGTTTATGATAAATCTGCCCTTATCGTTTGAAAACAGGGTGGTTATTGGTCTCGCCTGGAGAATATATGGCTTGTTCCCATATACCGCCCACTCTATATCCTGAGGACAACCGTAAAGGGTTTCTATCTTTCTTGCAAGTCTCATAATCCTTTTTGCATAGGGTCTTATCTCATCGCTGCCGCTATACTGTGAGGAAAGAACATTGATGGTGAATTCTCCGTCGCTGCCGCTGCCCGATACAAGAGTTTCGCCCTCACCTCTTACAAAGTTTCCTGCCATAACAGCTCTATCTGCCGAAATGGGATCTGCTGTGAAAACAACCCCCGCATACTGCGGCGATATAAACCTCTGGATAATAACTGCGATTTTTCCCCCTACTTGACTTCGGTTATCTGCATATACGGACACTCTCTCGCTCTTTGCAGAGTCGGCTACTTTTTTCACTGCGTCCATTATGTTGGCGGTCTTTATGTCGGTAAGTGTCTCATACGCTCCTGCAAATGACGCTTCTTTTCCGTCCTCACCTATGGCAGACGAGCGGACCGCATAGGTGTGTTTTGTCGGAAGCATTGCAATAAGCTCCGAAAGTTCCTTCCGAGCATCTTCGCTGAGCACGCAGTTCTCAAACGCCTCAGCCGCTATGGCATAACCCTCGGGAACAGGGAGTTTTGCTTTTATCATTCTGTGAAGAGAATCGGCTTTGCCCCCGAAATGAAGATTTTTTTCTTGTGGTATAGCGGACAGTTTGTAAATATACATCGCAGTTTACCTCCCTGTTATCAGTCTAAATATCTGTTTATGTTTTCTTCTACGAATCTATGGAGAGTATCATCATCACAAAGGTCAATGCCGCACCTCTCTTTCATATCCTTGTGGCGGATAACTGCAAGCTCGTGCATGGAAGAAATCTGATATGCTATCAAGCGACATTCATTCTCGCTTTTCCTGTTGCCGAAATGTGCCTTTATGAAAGCAAAGCTTCCGCTGTCTGTGCCTATTTCCCTGTTCATAAGAACGTATTTTGTTATCGCCTTAGCGAGATTGAAGTGAGTAAGCATCATTTTCATAGCTTCAAAGTGTATCTCTGTCAGCTTGCAACGAGGAGAAAGTTCCCCAGCTATTATCTCGTTGAATGTGGGATTTGCCAGCCTTGCACGTTCACGAATGTTTTTGAACACCTCAAAAAGCAGGGCTTCCCTTGAGCCGAAGCAATAATTTATCATTGCAAGATTTACTCCAGCCTCTTTTGTTATGGCTCTTGATGTGACTTCAGACGGATCGTTGCACTCTGTCATGAGCTTTTCTGCAGCCTTCAGTATAGCAGCCCTTGTGACCTCGATATTTCTTTTATCCATAATGCTCCTCCGAATAATTAAACGTGTTTAATTGAATTATAACACCTGCTTTCCTTTTTGTCAAGATTTTTTCTAAGGAAGCACTAAATAAATCGCGGCACGCATCTTACTTGCTTATTTTTCGTCATATTGCACGAAAACAAAAAATCTGTCTGCGCAATCTGCATACCCGATTTAATCAGCACTTCCTTAAACGTCTGACTGTTGCCCAAAATATAGAAGTTCTATAAAAAGTGATTAGGGTAGAAAGTTTTTGGAAAATTGAATAAACAAAACGAAAACGCGAAGCTACATAGTTCTTTCGGAATAATCATGCAAAAGTGTTGATTTGTTTGTTAAAATGTGATATAATAAACAAAATAT
>USOZ01000192.1 GCA_900556525.1 uncultured Oscillospiraceae bacterium
AAAGCATATTGCTTCGGTGATCGAGGGAAAGGTTTTTTCGACGAAGGTAAAGGCGGGCGCTAACGGAAAGCTCTTCGGCTCCGTTACTGCAAAAGATATTGCGAAGCTCATCAAAGACGCGCACGGTCTCGACATTGAAAAGAAAAAAATCGTTTGTCCCGATATTAAATCGTTCGGTATGTTTGAAGCGGAAGCAAAGCTCTATAACGGAGTTTCCGCAAAGTTCAAGGTTCAGGTCACCGAACTTGAATAACGAAAGGATTGTGAAAAATGGCGGAATTTGATGTTTCCGACGCAAATTTACCATTCAATATCGACGCTGAGCAGATAGTTCTCGGGTCGCTTATAATCGACCCGACGCTTATGTCAAAA
This sequence comes from uncultured Oscillospiraceae bacterium, assembly GCA_900556525.1. Classification (GTDB taxonomy): domain Bacteria; phylum Bacillota; class Clostridia; order Oscillospirales; family Ruminococcaceae; genus Ruminiclostridium_E. The sequence goes on from USOZ01000192.1 coordinate 373, forward strand.
GTGCCAAAGCTCAGCGCCGCGCATTTTCATATAAAAACGCACAGCAAAATATTCGACACACTCTCGGCAATGTTCGTCGGCGGCGAGGACATAAATATCGTAAGCGTTACCGAGCACTGTATGCGTATCGGAGCGTTCGATACAATGGACGCGGCGCGAACATACCTGTTCAAGCTGACTGAATTTTCGGTCGAAAAATCGAGCATCGAGAGTTATGCCGAAATTCTCGACGATAAGCGGCTTGTCCGTCAGCTTATCGTCGCTTCAAAGGATATTTACGACCTTGCAGTCGCAAATACCGAGGAACCGCAAAATCTTCTCGACTACGCCGAAAAGACGATATACGATATACGCCGCGACGATAACATAAAAGGGCTTGTTCCGATAGGTCCCGTGGTGCGCGACACGCTGCGAAACCTCGCGTACTGTATGGAACACCCCGAGGCTGCCAATAAAAAAGGCATTTCTTCGGGATTTTCGACACTCGACAACGTTATATTCGGGCTTAACCCATCCGACCTTATCCTTATAGCGGCGCGTCCCGCTATGGGTAAAACGTCGTTCGCAATGAATATCGCGGTAAACGCCGCACGTCTGAGCGGAAAAAAAGTTGCGGTTTTCAGTCTGGAAATGTCATGCGAACAGCTCGTTGCGCGTATGCTTTCTTCCGAGGGGAAAATTACCTCAGAGCACATGAAAAACGGCAAGATCGAGGCTTCCGAATGGAACAACCTCCGCAGCGCAGCAGAACTTCTCACGACAAAGACCGATATTTACATTGACGATACGGCGAGCATTTCAATAGGCGAAATGAAAGCGAAGCTGCGCCGAATGGAAAACCTCGGACTTGTCGTTATCGACTATCTTCAGCTCATGTCAACGGGTCGGCGCGACGGAAACCGTGTAAATGAAATTTCGGAAATAACACGAAATCTGAAAATTATGGCGAAAGAACTTCACGTTCCGGTGATAACGCTTTCGCAGCTTTCGCGAGGACCCGAAGCTCGAACCGATAAGCGCCCTATGCTCTCCGACCTGCGTGATTCGGGTTCGATCGAACAGGACGCAGACATAGTGCTTTTCCTTTACCGCGACGTATACTATACAAAAGATGAAGAAAATATGGAAACGGCGGAATGTATCGTAGCTAAAAACCGTCACGGCGAGACCCGCACGGTAAATATGCGCTTCGACGGTCAATTCACACGTTTTACCGATTTGGAGACGCGATATGGAGAATAAAATCCCCTCGGTTATCGCACGCTATGATATGCTTTCTCGCGGCGACGCGGTAATTGTCGGCACAAGCGGCGGCGCGGACAGCATGGCGCTGCTGCACTGGCTCTTTACGCACCGCGACAAGCTTGGAATAACGGTAAACGCGTGTCATATCAACCACAATCTGCGCGGCGAAGAAAGTTTGCGCGACGAACGATTTGTCCGCAGCTTCTGCGAGAAATTGAGTATTCCTCTGACAGTTTACAGCATAGAAGTCACCACCGACAAACACGAAAGCGTTGAAGAACGCGCGAGAAAAATGCGGTATAAGTGCTTCGACGAATTATGCGAAAAACTCAGCGCAAAGCTCGCCACGGCGCACACCGCCTCGGACAACGCCGAAACCGTGCTGATAAACATTCTTCGCGGGACAGGCACGAAAGGGCTCGGCGGGATACCGCCCGTGCGCGGGAAAATTATCCGTCCCCTGCTCCGCTGTACGCGAGAGGACATCGAGAGCTACTGCCGCTCACACGAAATCGAATACGTTACGGACAGCACGAATTTATCCGAGGAATACACGCGAAATAAGCTCCGCCTTAAAATAATCCCGCAGCTTAAAGAGTTCAACCCGTCGCTCATTGACGGTATTTCACGCATGACGGAAGCGGTAAGCGACGACAATGCTTTTCTCGAGCGTCTCGCCGCACAGGCGAAAGACGACTGCTCAGACGAAAACGGCTTGAACTGCGAAAAACTGCGCGCTCTCGACAGAGCTGTTCTCTCGCGCATAATATCATCGGTTCTCACCGAAAACGGCGTTGAGCCGTCGGCGCTCCGAATAAACGAATGCAGCCGCATTATCGGCGTCGGACGCGGAAAAATCAACCTCTGCCGCGATAAATTTGCGATCGCGAAAAAAAACAGCTTCCGCATTATTACTTTATTACAGAATTATCGTAATAAATCCACATAATTTTCAAAAAATAAACATTAAAAAGATTGATTTAGAAAAGGATTTGTGCTATAATTATTCTATTATAGCAGTTGCAGTACAATCTGCACAAATCAGGAAAGGCATCAAGATGAATAAGGACGTAGAAAGAATACTTTACAGCAAGGAAGATCTTCACGCCGCAGTTGAAAAAGCCGGCAGGCAGATAACCGAAGATTACCGCGGAAAATCGCCGCTTCTCGTCGGGATTCTCAAAGGCTCCGTTGTATTTATGGCGGATCTTATGCGGGAAATCGACCTGCCCTGCGATATAGATTTCATGGTCGCAAAATCTTACGGAAATGCAGCCGTTTCTTCGGGAAATGTTCGTATCCTCAAGGATCTCGACACCGACATTAACGGAAGGGATATAATTCTTGTCGAGGATATTCTCGACAGCGCGCGCACTCTCTATTCTGTCCGCAATTATCTCATGCAGAAAAATCCCGCTTCGGTGAAGATCTGCACGCTGCTCGATAAAAAAGTCGAACGCGCTTTCGACATAAAGGCAGATTACAAGTGCTTTGATATTGAAAATGAATTTGTCGTTGGATATGGGCTTGATTATGCGGAAATGTACCGCACTCTCCCCTATATCGGCGTTTTAAAAAGAGAAGTTTACGAAAAATAAAGTGTAGAACATAAATTACTACGGAAAGGCGGTCTCAATGCAGTCAAACAAATTAAAAGGAGCGATTATCTATATTCTTTTGATAGCTCTGCTGATATTCGGGCTTGTGACGGTGCTTAAATTCGTCGTACCAACGCAGACTTCAAACGAAATTATCATTCATCCGGAAAGCTATTCCGACGTTCTTAACGACTTCGATTCGCACAGGGTCTGCGACTACTATCTTGACCTCGGTTCGGGCACTCTGTACTATTATATGCTCGACGATGACGGAAATAAGATCGAAAACGAAAGACACATTTACAGCGTCGCAAGTGTAAGTCTTTTTGTGGGCGATATTGCGAATTACAGAACGGAATACAACGCCGAACACCCCGACGCACCGCTTGTTGTGAACTACAAGCCCGTTGCAGACAACACTTTCCTGTCGTTTATTCCTTATCTTATTCTTATCGCAATAATGATTGCAATGACATTCGTGTTCATGCGCCAGACGACGGGCGGCGGAAAGATGACCCAGTTCTCCCGTGCGAATACACGAAACCAGTCGGCAAACGGCAAAAAGATAACTTTTGACGACGTTGCAGGCGCAGAGGAAGAGAAGCAGGAACTTGAAGAAATCGTTGATTTCATGAAAAATCCGAAGAAATATCAGGAACTCGGCGCGAGAATCCCTAAGGGCGTTCTTCTTGTCGGACCTCCCGGAACAGGTAAGACATTGCTTGCAAAGGCTGTTGCGGGTGAAGCGAACGTTCCGTTCTTCTCAATAAGCGGTTCGGACTTCGTTGAAATGTTTGTCGGCGTCGGCGCTTCGCGTGTGCGCGACCTGTTCGACCAGGCGAAAAAGCATACCCCGTCGGTCATCTTTATTGATGAAATCGACGCTGTAGGCCGTCAGAGAGGTGCAGGTCTCGGCGGCGGTCACGACGAACGTGAACAGACGCTCAACCAGCTTCTCGTTGAAATGGACGGCTTTACCGAAAATCAGAATATTATCGTTATGGCTGCAACAAACCGCCGCGATATTCTCGACCCCGCACTGCTCCGTCCGGGACGGTTAAGGTTTTCAAGATCCGCGCCTGTAAATCCTGC
>USOZ01000193.1 GCA_900556525.1 uncultured Oscillospiraceae bacterium
CAAGCAATTTTCAACCGACGCGCCGCAGCGCGGGAGGGCGAAAATACGGAAGTGGGTACCCGCTTCCTATGCTTGCTATTCTTCTGTTTGCTTTCTTCCACGCTAAAAATGAGGAAATGCCAAAACCTAACGCAGAAAAGAAAAAACACCGCAATTTGCGGTGTTCCCCATGGCTGTATTTCACGAAAAAACGGGGGATTTTATTCCCCCGCAGTTTCATTTTTGACTTCCTGTATTGCTTTTGCTGTGGCGGTGATAACCGTCAAATCCTTGTTGTCCATGCTGTCAAGCAATGTTTCAAGCTGCCGCCGTTGTGTGGACTTATCTGTTTCCTTGTTTGGGAAAAAGAATTGGTCTACTGAAACATCTAAAAGCGTAACAAGCTCATAAAAGATTTGCAGGCTTGGGTGCTGTCCGCTATTCTCAATGGACGCGATATAGCGGGGAGCGATGTTCATCTTATCCGCTAACTGATTGCGTGATATGCCCTTTGCCTTTCTTGCTGCTTTTATGGCTTGACCGAAAGCCTTAAAATCAAATCTTGCGACTTCTCTTTTCATCTCATTTCACCCTACTACATTTTACTGTTCACCTTTCGATTTCGATATGAGTACACATATCATAGACTTGACCGAAATAAAGCATATAATTCACAGATAGTCCCTTGATTTTTATTCGGCTGTCCGTATATAATTATACTTGTAGAATTATGTGAAAGGGTGTATGAAACATGGAATATATGTCTTGTCCGCAAGCGGCAAAGAAATGGAGCATATCAGAGCGGCGCGTACAGAAGCTATGCGAGGAAAACCGCATACCCGGCGTTTCAAAAATCGGCTATATGTGGCTCATTCCAATAGATGCGGAAAAGCCCGTTGACGGACGGCGAAAAGAAAATCGCAAATCGACCTAAAAATGCTACATCATAAAGAAACCAAAATAGGATTTATAGTTAAAACTCAACGAAAAATCGAGAATATTTGAAAAATCCCCTTGCGTGAGGTATTGCTTGTGACGCTGCGTAATGATGTAAAATAGGCAGTGTAAGGAGGTGAAAGCTATGTCAAAGTACACAACAGGAGAAATTGCAAAGCTCTGTGGCGTATCTGTCCGAACGGTACAGTATTATGATTCCAGAAATATTCTCATTCCCAGCGAATTGTCAGAGGGTGGACGTCGGCTATACTCTGAACAGGATTTGAAGCGAATGAAGATTATTTGCTTTCTTCGTGATGCAGGAATCTCAATTAACAGCATTGGTGAACTACTTTCTGAAGATAATCCGGGCAGTGTTATTTCTGTTTTACTTGAACAGCAAGAGCAGCTTCTGCAAGAAGAAGTCAGTGAGCGCAAAGCGAAGCTGGAAATGATCGACGGCATCAGACGAGAGCTAAAGAGCATGGAGAATTTCTCTGTTGAATCTATCGGTGATATAGCATATGCGATGGGAAACAAAAAGAAAATGAATCAGCTTCATGCCATTTTGTTAATTTCGGGTATTCCTATCGGCATAATTCAGTGGACATCAATTATTATGTGGATAGCTACAGGAATATGGTGGCCTATCATTGTTTGGGCTTTATTAGCGATTCCGTATGGAATCTGGGTATCCAACTTTTACTTCAAGCGAGTTGCGTATATCTGTCCACGGTGCCATGAAGTATTCAAACCAAATTTTAAGGAAGCATTTTGGGCAAGACATACACCGACACTCCGAAAGCTGACCTGTACTTGTTGTGGATATCACGGCTTCTGTGTAGAAACTTACGGAAAGGAGGAAAAGAAAAATGGATAAGGTTATGGAATTTCTTCCGTTTTTGATTCCGCTTGTAATTGCGGAATTTGCGCTGTTGGGTTATACATTGCATCACATTTTGACCCATAACACCTATAAGCGTGGAAATCGTACTTTGTGGCTTATCATCACCATCGTACTGATGAACTTTGTTGGGCCGATCCTTTACTTTCTGTTCGGAAAGGAGGATGCGTAATGGATATGTTATACATCTCCGATCTGTATAAGCGTTTTAGTGATAAAAAGGTTTTGAATGGGCTGAATTTATCTGTACCAGAACATAGCATATTCGGATTTATAGGTAAAAACGGCGCAGGCAAAACAACGACGATGAAAATGGTACTCGGACTCTTAAAAGCGGATTCAGGTGAGATTATAGTAAACGGTGAAAAAGTGGTTTACGGACAAACAACAACTAATCGTTATATAGGTTATCTGCCCGACGTACCGGAGTTTTATCCGTTTATGACGGCGGCAGAATATCTTCACTTTTGCGGCGAAATTACAGGAATGAAGCGAACGGAGAATGAAGAGCGTTGTAAGGAACTATTGGAGTTAGTTGGACTTGGGAATGAAACGCACCACATAAAAGGTTTTTCAAGAGGTATGAAACAGCGTTTGGGTATTGCACAGGCTCTCTTAAATAGACCAAAGCTGTTGATCTGTGATGAACCCACTTCTGCGCTTGATCCCGTGGGAAGAAAAGAAATATTGGATATTCTTTTGGCTATCAGAGAACAGACGACGGTGTTGTTTTCCACGCATATCCTTTCAGACGTAGAGCGCATTTGTACCGACGTGGCCTTTCTTAATAACGGCGTGGTAGGTGTTCAAGGAAAACTTTCCGACATTAAAACGAGATACCGCAGTGAAGAATATCAGTTGGAAACGGGAAATGATACAGATATGCTCATTCTTCAGCAAACTTTTCCTAATATGCAACAAATCGGCAGAAATCAACTTGTTTTTTGCGAAGGCGATTACACCGCATTTGATATACTGCGCTTTATAGCGGATAGGCATATCGCACTTTTGAAATTGGAACGAGCAGAGCCAACGTTGGAGTCTTTGTTTATGGAGGTGGTTGAGAAATGAAATCCTTGCTTGCCTTTATAAAAAAAGAAACAATGGAACAGTTTCGCTCGGGCAGATTGATGATTCTCGGCATACTGTTTGTTCTGCTCGGCGTTATGAATCCGGCTGTTGCAAAAATAACACCTTGGCTGCTTGAGATATTGGCAGATTCCCTTGCGGAAAGCGGTATGACTGTAACGCCTGTAACTGTAAGCGCAATGGATTCTTGGGTGCAATTCTTTAAGAATATGCCACTTGGATTGATTGTCTTTGTTTTGCTTCAAAGCAGCATCTTCACCAAGGAATATCAATCGGGCACGTTGGTTCTGTCTTTAACCAAAGGGCTTGAACGCTTTAAGGTCGTTGTTTCTAAAACTGTTGTGCTTACTGTTATTTGGACGGTTGGCTATTGGCTGTGCTTTGGGATCACATACGGATATAACGCATATTTCTGGGATAATTCGGTAGCACAAAACCTTATCCTTTCTGTGGTATGTTGGTGGCTGTTCGGTGTGTGTGTAATTTCGTTGATGATCTTATTCTCTACGATTGCAAATTCAAACACAGGTGTGCTTGTCGGAACGGGTAGCGTTGTCCTTGCGTCTTATCTGCTCGGCTTGCTTCCTAAAATAAGTAAATATTTGCCGACCTTATTAGCCAACGGAAACCCTTTGATTTACGGTGTTGCAGAAGCAAAAACATACATCGTAGCTATTTTAATTACAGTGGTTGCAAGTTTGATATGCTTTGCCGTAAGTATACCTATATTTAACAAAAAGCAACTGTAATTTTGAAATTAAAACAATGAAACAAACAGATTTTATATTGTGTCCGATCTGTAACAGCAAAACGCGGATTAAGATACGAAGCGATACGGTGCTTGAAAACTTCCCGCTATTTTGCCCAAAGTGTAAACAGGAAACGCTAATCAATGTAAAACAATTAAATATGTCAGTTATCAAAGAGCCAGACGCAAAGACGCAGAGCCGATAACACGCAGATTTTAGTTTGCGGTTATCGGCTCTTTTCTTTGACAACTACATTCTGCCTATACGATTGCTGACAGATTACAGCTTATAAACCGTTGCTGTCAGCTAATTGAGGTTACAGTTTAAGCGGCGGTTTTGAAATAACAATCAAAGCCGCCTTTTTCCTTTTGAAAAATGGAAATACGGAGGGTGTATTAAAGTCGCCCATTTTTAAGGATATGGCGGTATCAAGGAGGTATCGTCATGTTCATTTTTGTTTGTACTACCCCGCCAAATAGCCTACGCTCAAAAAAAGCCTTTACCCACCGTCGGGATATTTCGCCCATGAGTATGAACTGTCAATACATCTAAATACTGCTGACAAATCCCTTGCGCCCGGTTGCATTTTGCAGTCGGGCGCATTTTAAGGCTTCTTCGTTGCCGTCTTG
>USOZ01000194.1 GCA_900556525.1 uncultured Oscillospiraceae bacterium
ACAGTATTGCCATTCTATGGTCTGCCTCGCCGCGCGACTGGGTGCATATCGACGAGGAGTATATCTACAGCTGGTTTCTCGACCATGCGCGCGACGGAGATATAATCCTCCTGCACGACACCAAGGACGCTACTGTTCCGGCAGTTTTGCGCGCGATCGACACGCTCACGGAGCAGGGCTTTGAGTTTGTCCGCGTTGACGAGCTGCTGTGCCGCAACGGCGATAAGCTCGGTCGTGCTTGCGCGGTAAGCGCTTTCATGCGCGAATTTGCGGTATTTGCGCGTCAGCTTCTCCTTTTCAAGCCCCGCTGTATAGTCTGTGAGAATACGGTGTATCGAGAAGTCCGCATAACGGCGGATAGGCGACGTAAAATGGCTGTATTCTTTCATTACAAGTCCGAAATGCCCGAGCGGTTCTTCGCTGTATTTCGCTTTCATCATAGAGCGCAGGACAAGGTTGCTGATGACCGCCGCGCGCGGGCTGTCCTTCGTGCTGCGGAGTATATCCGCAAGGTCGCGCGCCGTGCTTTTTTCGTTTATTCCGAGCGGATTTTCACCCAGATTTACCAAGGTTTGCTGAAGCTGGAGCAGCTTGTCCGCGTCGGGCGATTCATGCACACGGTAAACGAACGGGAATTCCTTTTCCATTGCGAGCTTTGCCGCACAGTTGTTCGCGCAAAGCATAAATTCCTCGATTATTCCCTCGGAAATACCGCGTGCGCGTTCCTTTATGTCGATACATACGCCGTTTTCGTCGCAGATAATCTTGCTCTCGCGGGAGTCGATTTCGGGAGCGCCGCGCGCGATGCGGTTCTTCACAAGAATGTCCGCAAGCTCGTTCATCACGGGTATACAGCCCAGAACTTCGGAGTATTTTTCCTTTATTTTTTCATCTGCCGAGCCGTCAAGTATCTTGTTCACTTCGGAGTAAACGCCCTGAACGCGCGAGCGTATAACAGTCTTTGCGAAACGGAAGTTCTTTATCATACCTGAATTATCGAGCTGCATAAGGCAGGAAAAAGCGAGTCGCTCAACACCCGGATTAAGCGAGCATATCCCGTTTGAAAGCTGCTTCGGGAGCATAGGGATAACGCGGTCGGCAATGTAAATGCTCGTGCCGCGGCGGAATGCCTCCTTATCGAGAGCTCCGCCCTTTTTGACATAATATGACACGTCGGCGATATGCACGCCGAGTTCGTAACCTTTATCGGTTTTCGCAATGCTGATTGCGTCGTCAATGTCCTTTGTGTCGGCGCCGTCGATAGTGAAAATCGGCAGCCCGCGCAGATCCTCGCGGGACGCAATTTCTTTCGCCTTTATTCCGCCGCGCTCGATTTTTTCGGCTTCTTCGATTGCTTCATCGGGGAATACCAGAGAGATAGCCTTTTCTTCAAGGTATGCGTCAACCGAAACGCGCGCAAAATCGGAATTTCCGTAAACCGAAACGATATCAACGGTAATATCGCTGTGATGTTCGGCGCGGTCGTGAATTTTGAACTTAACTTTATCGCCGGTATGGATCTCATTTCCGCCGCGCTGAACGATTCTGAGCGGATCAGCAGCAAAGCTGTCGGGTCGCAGGCGCATACCGCCGTTTACGTCTACAATAGTTCCCGTAAGAATATCCTCGGTTTCCTCGCGGATAAGGATAACGTCTGCGGTATCGGAATGGTGCGTTTCGTCCTTGAATTCAATAACGCGTGCAAGAACCTTGTCGCCTGTGATTGCTCCGTGCAGGTCGCGGCCGCGCACGAACAGATCCTCTTCCTTTTTATCGTCGCGCACAAAGCCGTGAGAACGCGCAACTTTCACAACCGTTCCCTCAAAATAGGTCTTTGCGCCCTTTAATTTAAGGCTACCCTTCGAGCGCACAACTATCCCGTCGCGCACCAGTGCTTCAATAACGCCGAGAACGCGTTTCTTATCCTTTTTCGATACTCCCAGTTCCGAGAGAAGTTTTCCCTCTGTCATTCCGTCCTTTTTTGCGGACATGAGCAGGTCGATTATCTTAGTTCTGTAAATGTATTTCATGTTTTTTCCTTTCACTCTGTTTATGTTCTGTATTATTATACACCTTTTTAAATTGATTTTCAAGTACCGATAAGTAAATGATATGTACAAAACGGGTAAAATAAATTTGCCGAAACCTCTTGATATTGCCGCCGATTTATAGTATAATAAAAAGACACGGATTTCCAAGGAAGTACGGATTAAATTGGGTATGCAGATTGCGCAGACAGATTTTTCGTGCAATCAAACGGAAATATGCAGGCAAGATGCGTGCTGCGATTTATTCGTAGCTTCCCCGATTACCCAAAGAAAGGCGCAATAAAATGGCAAGAAAAAAACACGACGGAATAGGAATAGCGATTGTTGTTCTGAATGTCCTTATTGTGGGCGTTATTATAACGCTCTGCGTTCTGATATACCTTTACATGAGCGGAAAGCTTGAGCAGACGAACGTCGCAAATCTCGGACAGGAGTCTCAGACGAGCGCGGAACTTACCACTACCGCAATCACAACGCTCATTCCCGAGACCACGACGACCACCGTTCCCGAAACATCTTCCGATTTTGAAATAACGGATGAAACCGAGGAAACAACGACTGACGATACGATTGTCGCTATCGAAGCCGACGTATACGACGACGAATTTTTCACGAACGACCTGTTTATCGGCGATTCGATCGCTACGGGTCTGTTCAATTACGGATATTTCAGCGCGGAACAGGTTTTCGCCAAAATCGGTCTTAATCCCGAATCGGCGCTGACCGACACTATCGACGATGAAACGGTCATCGCAAAGGCAGAGCGCATAAAGCCGAAGCGCATCTACATTATGCTCGGCTCGAACGGACTCGCATACATGGGCAACACCTATATGGCGCAGCAGACAAAGGTGCTTATCGAAGAGCTTCAGAAGGCTTCGCCCGACAGCTATATCTACATAATCTCAATCCCGCCCGTAACGAAGGAACACGATTCGCAGGGACAGGAAACGATGGTTATGGTAAACGGCTATAACAAGCTGTTAAAAGACCTCGCCGACGAAATCGGCGTCGTTTATCTCGACTTATGCTCCGAGCTTCAGGACAGCACCGGCTATTTCTCCGACAAATATGCGGAGGCGGACGGACTGCATTTCCTCGGAACTGCATACAAAAAAATGCTCAGCTTTATTGAAAAGACAATCCAGGGCTGATGAAAGGATGATAAAAATGAAAAAAAGAATTTTAGCGGCAATTTTGACCGCAACTTGCCTCGGCGTATCCGCCTGCGGAAATTCACCCGCACAGACGACTGTATCAAGCAAGGAGGAAACCGTTCAGGCGGTAACCGCTTCCGTTTCCGAGATTACTGCGGAGGTACTCAAGGAAGTTCCGATAAACTCGGCAGTCGAAAAGACAAAGGAAGATATCACGGATTATTTTGCGGGAATGGACGTTGAAAAAATCGCTGACGCTTCGTTTTATCTCTGCGCTTCGGGCGCATATCCCGACGAGATCGGCGTATTTGAATTTGCTGCCGAAGCCGACGCGGAAAGCGGCGCTGACGCTGTTTCCAAGCATATTCAGCGGCAGTACGACACGTTCAGCTCGTACACCCCCGATGAAATGTACAAATTCGACAATGCAAGCGCGGTCGTAAGCGGAAAATACGTCTACTACCTCATTACAAGCGACAACGACAAAGCAAAAGAAGTAATTCAGAAATACATTCCGTAATCGCAGAAAGGAACAGCCTATGTCGGGTGAATGTCTGGTCATTGCAATTATTATAGGTATTCTCAGCTTCAGCTGTTTTCGGGCAAAGCGCAAGAACTGGGGGTTCGCGGTACTTCCGCTGCTGGTTCTGCCGCTGACCGTAGGCGCTGTGACATATATTGCGCAGGAATTTTTTGGGTACAGTTTTTCGCTGCTCCTGCCGATGGTCCTTATCCTCGCCTCGCTTGCCGCTTCGTGCATCTGGATAGGAATAAGCAGCGTTATTCTTATAAAGACGCGGAAAATGCGCATACCGTATCTTATCGTTACGGTAGGGTTCGATTTTGCACTGGCGCTGATACTGCTGTTCCGATATTACTCGACACTAGGAGCATAAATATGCAACAACTCCGCTTGCGGTTCACTCCGCAGGCGGCTTTTAATTTCCCTGCATTTATCGTGCAAGGAAGTGCTGATTAAATCGGGTATGCAGATTGCGCAGACAGATTTTTCGTCAGATTGTATGAAAACGACGCAGGAATACTTGATGTATTTCAAGGAGTTTTCGTGC
>USOZ01000195.1 GCA_900556525.1 uncultured Oscillospiraceae bacterium
ACTTTTTCAGAATTTTGTCAATGCCCTTCTCAAAAAGATAGCAGGTGTAAGACCCCTCCTGCTTTTCGGCTTTGCGCTCAACAACAGTATCGTAAAGCTCCTGTAATACGTTTTCCATGTCAAAAATCCTTTCCGTTAATTTTGTTGAAAAAACAGGTTCTGTTGCCCGTGTGGCAGGCAGCGCCCGTCTGAATGACCTTGATAAGCAGCGTGTCATCGTCACAGTCGCCGTACATTTCCGTTATTTTCTGCACATGACCCGATGTTGCACCCTTGTTCCAAAGTTCCCCGCGCGAGCGGCTCCAGAACCATGTGTACCCCGTTTCAAGCGTTTTTTTCAGGCTTTCGCGGTTCATATAAGCGAGCATGAGCACTTCGCCGTTTTCAGCGTCCTGAACAATGGCTGGGATCAAGTCGCCTTTCTTAAAAAATTTCTCTGTATCCATTTTCCCTCCGTTATCTGACCGCAATACCACAGCCTTTAAGATAATCCTTAACTTCTCCGACGGTAAGTTCGCCGAAATGGAACATTGAAGCCGCAAGCGCCGCACTTGATTTTGTTTTTTGGAACACTTCCGAGAAATCGGATATGCTCCCACAGCCGCCGCTCGCAATAACGGGAATTTTCACCCTGTCACAGACAAAGTTCAGCATTTCAATGTCAAACCCCGCCTTTGTTCCATCTGCGTCCATTGAATTTAGGCATATCTCGCCCGCGCCTCTTTTTTCGAGTTCGCTTACCCAGTCGCCAAGCTCACGCCCTGTGTCGATCCGTCCGCCGTTGATGAAAACGTGATAAGCTCCGTCAACGCGCTTTGCGTCGATACCTACCACAACGCACTGGCTTCCGAAAATCTCCGCCGCGTCGCTTATCAGCTTGGGATTTTTCACCGCCTGCGAATTTACGGAAACCTTGTCTGCTCCCGCACGAAGCGTGTCCCGAAAATCGTCTATCGTAGCAATCCCGCCGCCCACGCAGAGCGGAACGAAAACCTGCGCCGCCGTTTCACTTACGACGTTTAGCATAAGCCCGCGACCCTCGTGCGAAGCCGTAATGTCATAAAAAACCAGCTCGTCCGCGCCCTGCCTGTTGTACTTTTTTGCAAGCTCAACAGGGTCGCCGACGTCCTTTATACCCTTGAAATTTACTCCCTTTACGACCTTTCCGTTCCTTACGTCAAGGCATGGGATTATTCTTTTTGCAAGCATAAGCGCTCCTTTCTGTGTCAGCCGCCTATCGGACCGCCTTCTTCCGCCGATTCGGCAATGCCGTTCTCATCAAAAATTATGTAATAATATATCCCCGAATTTGAACCCATAACGCCGAAAAATCCGTTGTCCTCGCCGACATAATAACCATAACGATTCGGGAATTTAAACTCCGGCTCGCCGTATGCTTCGATTATCTCTCCGCGCGACTTGCCGACCGCATATAAATCCACATAAGGAAAGCAAGTCGGGAAAAGCACAAAATATCCCGCAGCAATCAAAATTTCAACAAAAAGTATTAAGCCGCAGGTCACAGCAAGCCTTTTCTTTCGCTTTACAACGCCGACGACCGCCAGCGTCGCAGGTACGATAAAAACAGCGGCGCAGAACAGCAAAACAGCAATTACTATAAAATCAAGCATCGTCTTTGTCCCCCAAATATCTATACCCGAAAAAGCAAATCGGCATGAAGTAAAGGCACCATATTTCAAGAAGCATAGTTCCTGCCGCCGCGTCGCCCGAAGCGCCGGTAAATACCGGAAACATCGGCACAAACAAGCAGGAAAGGAAGAAAATTCCGTGTATTTTCAGCATCATTGCAAGCGGCTTGCCGCACTTTTTCGATTTATCAACGAGAAATCCGCCGAAAAATGTTGAAAGCGCCATGAATGCATAACCGAGCAGGTCATAGTTGAAGAAAAGGCTGCCCGTATTGCCGTAATCAATGATCTTTCTCACTTCTTCGCTAAGTTCGGGGTGAAGATTTATCGTTGTACACTCCGCAAAATAAGCGATAAGCACAAACACGACATAAACCGCCGCGCTAACCAGACAGACATTCCCCGCAGCTTTCCTGTCGTCGTTCTTGTTCACCGCCGCAAGCCCCGACATGAACAGAATAAACCCCAGCGCAATGAAAATGCTGGAAAAACAGCACGCAAACAAGCCGTCGGCAAACAGCCCGTAAATCATGCTGACAGCGAACGCGAGCGTTGCGATCCCCGTAATTCCCGCACCGAGCTTTCCTATCATTTTATCGGTCATTTTCAGCCTCCGCGATAGCGTATTTTAGGTCAAGCGTGCCGCTGTAAATCGACTTTCCGCATATCGTTCCGTAAAGTCCGAGCCTGCGGCAGGCGATTATATCGTCAATGGTGTGGACCCCGCCGCTCGCAATGATATTTGCGGAGCAGGCGCGGTTTATCTCGTCGAGCTGAGCTGAATTAACTCCCGAAAGCGTTCCGTCCTTTGAAATATCGGTGAAAATAATGTACTTCACGCCGACATCGGACATTGCTTTCGCAAGGTCGGTGAAATAAACGTCTGAGCTTTCGAGCCAGCCCTCCGTCGCGACATATCCGCCGCGCGCGTCGATACCGACCGCTATCCTGTCGCCGTATTCCTTTACCGCGTCCTTTACAAGTGCGGGATTTTTGACCGCCGCCGAACCGATAATTACGCGCGAGATCCCATTTTTAAGGTACATTTCGACCGTGTCGAGCGAGCGTATCCCGCCGCCGACCTCGACCTTCAGCCCCGTATCCTTCGCAACGTTTATGAAAATTTCCTTGTTCTGCTGCGAAGCGTCCTTTGCGCCGTCGAGGTCTACCATGTGTATCCACTTCGCGCCCGCTTCTTCAAACGAACGCGCCGTGTCCATATAATTTTCGGCAACTTTCTGAACCGTGCTGTAATCGCCCTTGAAAAGTCGGACGCAGTTTCCGTCCTTTATGTCAATAGCAGGTAAAATTATCATTTCTGCCCTCCCAATCAGCTAATCGCTTATATTTTTGCGAAATTGCGGAGAATTTCAAGCCCCGCTTCCCCGCTCTTTTCCGGGTGGAACTGACAGCCGTACACATTTCCGTTGAATACGACCGCGGGGACATTTCCGCCGTAATCGGTGTACGCCGCAACATATGCACTGCCGCAGTGCGCCGCGTAGGAATGAACAAAATAAACATACGGCTCGCCAAGCCCGTTCAGAAGCGGACACTCAGCGTTGTTTATCAGCTTGTTCCAGCCTATATGCGGAACGAGCAGGTCGTCGGGCGTCATCAGCTCGACTGTTCCGGGTATAAATCCAAGTCCGTCCGTTTCGCCGAACTCATAGCTTTTCTCAAAAAGCATCTGCATTCCGAGGCAAATCCCCATAAGCGGCTTCTGTTTTACCTGCTCGCGCAGTTCTTTTATCAATCCGCTTTCCGCGAGCATTTTCATCGCGTCGGGAAATGCGCCGACCCCCGGGAGAATAAGGCGGTCTGCCTTTCGGAGCTGCGAAACCTCGCTCGTGACCGTGTTTGGTATGCCGAGGTAGTTCAGCGCGTTCTGGACGCTGAAAAGATTACCCGCGCCGTAGTCGATAATTGCCGTCATCATAGGTCGCAATCCCCCTTGAAAATAATGTCCTTGTTTATCCTGACGTGCTCCATGATATGCCCGATATTGCCCTCGCCCGCGTACTTGTTCATGTCAAAAAAATTCTCGTCAAGGCTGCTCCATAGCAGCGGATTTTCCTCGCCGCTCACCGCGGTTTCACGTTTGAGCTGCCCCGCATACACCTCGACATAGCATGGGTCGAGCGGATAGCTGAAGTCCATAAGATGAATCAGCTCAATGTCGTCCCGCGTTATCCCGCTTTCCTCAAAAAGCTCGCGATACGCCGCAGAAAAACCGTCCTCATGTGGTTCGATCTTCCCGCCGACCATGTTCAGAAGCCCCTTGTACGGGTCTTTCACGCGCCTGCAAAGCAGCGTTTTCCGCCCGTCCGCGCTGAACACGGCGATAAGGTTATAGCCCTGCATTAAAGCACGCCCTTTGAAGAAAGCGCTGCGCCGCCCGTAGGCTTTACAGCCTGTTTCAGCGCGTGTGCAAGCGCCTTAAAAAGCGCTTCGGTTATGTGGTGGTCGTTCTTTCCGTACTCCGCGCGCAAATGAAGCGTTATACCCGCGTTGAACGCGAAAGCGCGCATGAATTCCTCAGTAAGGCAGGAATCGTAATCGCCTATTTTTTCGTTTGTGAACTGCGCGTTGAAAACGAGAAACGGACGTGCGCTT
>USOZ01000196.1 GCA_900556525.1 uncultured Oscillospiraceae bacterium
TTGATTTGCTGGAGCCCTATCCAAAAGGAGGAAAAATAGGGTTGTTCGGCGGCGCAGGCGTTGGTAAGACCGTCCTTATCATGGAACTTATCAACAATGTCGCTAAACAGCACGGCGGACTTTCCGTTTTCACGGGCGTTGGCGAGCGTACCCGCGAGGGTAACGACCTGTACAACGAAATGAAGGAATCGGGCGTTATCAACAAGACGGCGCTGGTTTACGGACAGATGAACGAGCCGCCGGGAGCAAGAATGAGAGTCGGTCTTTCGGGACTTACTATGGCGGAATATTTCCGCGACCACGAGGGACAGGACGTACTTCTCTTTATCGACAATATTTTCCGTTTCACTCAGGCGGGCTCCGAGGTTTCGGCGCTGCTCGGACGTATGCCGAGCGCTGTTGGTTATCAGCCTACGCTGGCTACCGAAATGGGCGCGCTTCAGGAACGTATCACTTCTACCTCGAAAGGTTCTATCACGTCGGTTCAGGCGGTTTATGTACCTGCCGACGACCTTACCGACCCTGCGCCTGCGACGACGTTCGCACACCTTGACGCAAAGACGGTTCTTTCGAGAAATATCGCTTCAATGGGTATTTATCCTGCAGTTGACCCGCTCGACAGCTCTTCGAGAATACTTACCCCCGAAATCGTCGGACAGGAGCATTACGATGTTGCGCGCGCGGTTCAGTCAACGCTTCAGCGCTATAATGAACTTCAGGATATTATTGCAATTCTCGGTATGGACGAGCTTGACGATGACGACAAGCTGACGGTTGCGCGTGCAAGAAAGATTCAGAGATTCCTTTCACAGCCGTTTACCGTTGCCGAACAGTTCAACGGTATGCAGGGTAAGTATGTTCCGTTAAAGGAAACTATCCGCGGCTTTAAGGAAATTATCGAGGGCAAGCACGACGACCTTCCCGAATCGGCATTCTTATTTGTCGGCACTATCGACGAGGCTGTTGAAAAAGCAAAACAGCTGCAATCCTGAGAAAGGAGCCGATAAATGACTCCCTTTAAATTGCAGATAATCACTCCCGACGGCGTTTTTTTCGACGGTGAAACGGATAACCTTGTTGTTCGCACGACCGTGGGAGATAAGGGCATTCTCGCGCACCACGAGCCTTACGTTGCGGCGCTTCCTATCGGGAAATTCAAGGTGCGGCTTGACGGAAAATTCCGTTACGGAGCGATCGCGTCGGGCGTTGTCAAGGTCGGCAAGGATAAGACCGTAATTCTTGCGCAGAGCTGCGAATGGGCTGACGAGATCGACATTGAGCGTGCCGAACGCGCGAAAGAAACCGCAGAGCATAAGCTCGCTTCTCCGGGTTCGGATCAGGAACTTATGGTTGCGGAGTACAAGCTAAAGCGCGCACTCAACAGAATCGAGACTTCAAAGTTAAGATAATAACAGAAATGAACGGGCTTCCGATTTGGAAGCCCGTTGTGTTATTTATACTCAGCACCAATTAAAAACTATACAAAAATTCGAGTATAATCTTGCATATAGGGATTACACGAAAAATTTTTGCCTATAGTTTTATTGGTGCTTAGTATTATTCACTATTTCACGCCCTAGGGATTGCCGCAATAGCCGCCGAAGCGCTGCCCCATGATGAGCCGTCTGCGCTTGCGAGTATGCGGTACTTGTACTGCGCGCCGTTTGTCAGACCCGTGTTCGTGTAGGAAAGCGTCGAAACGGTCGCGATTGTCGCCCACGCCGAACCGTTATAGCGCTGAATTCTGTACTTTTTCGCACCGCTTACCGCCGACCATGTGAGCTTTATGCTTCTGTTTGCAGGCACCACTCTTATGTTGGAGGGCGCGGCAAGCTTTGCCGCAGGCACGGCGGCTACTACAGCGGAAGCGCTGCTCCAGACAGAGCCGTCAGCGCTCGCAAGTACGCGGTATCTGTACTGCGTTCCGTTTTTCAGACCGACATCTGTGTATGCGGACGCCGAGGTAGTGTTGACTGTTATCCAAGTCACACCATTGTAGCGCTGAACGCGGTATTTCTTCGCGCCGCTTACCGCCGACCATGTGAGCTTTACGCTGCCGCTTGACGGTACGGCTTTGAGATTGACGGGGGCTGATACTTTTTTGATAGTTACTGCGCCGGCAATGGCTGAAGCCTGTCCCCACGTTTTTCCGTCTGCGCTTGCGAGAATGCGGTATTTGTACTGTACGCCGTCGGCAAGTCCCGCGTTTGTATATGAAGTTGTTGAAACTATCGCGGTGGTCGTCCACGCGGAGCCATTATAACGCTGAACGCGATATTTTTTTGCACCGCTTACCGCCGACCATGTGAGCGTTATTTTCTTCTCGCCCGCTGCGGCTTTGAGGTTCTGCGGGGCGGGGAGTTTGTTGAGCGTAGGAATATTTTCGCTTTTGACAGCGCTGCAAGCCGTACAGGTATACACGATCGTGCCGACCGACGTATATGTTGGATTCTTGGTGATTTTTCCGCTATCCCAGCTATGACCGAGCGCGGGAATGCTCGTTTTGTTCCATTTAGCGCTGCACATCGTGCAGTGATGCGATTTGCTTCCCGCTGCTGTGCAGGTGGGGTAAACGTCGGTTGTCCACGAAGAAGAATAGTTGTGTGAGATTTTGGGAATGTCTTCGTTTATTACAGAGCTGCACCACGTGCAGATCTTTGTCCTTACGCCTGTCTGAGTGCAGGTCGCCTGTCTGGATATGCTTTCAATGTAGTTGTGAGTACAGGCTTTTGGGGAATATGTTCCTTCAACATTCGGGTCAACCAGATACCAATGCTGCGAATCCGAACCCGTGTAGCGCTGGAGGGTGAGCTGTTTGCCGTTTGCGTGCTCGGTAATTCCTATTACCGCGTTGTCGAGTGCCGCAAGCTCGAGGATATACTTGTTTCCGCCTATCGGAACGACATTGAACATCTGGCAGTCGTCATATCCGCCCCTTGTCCACAGGTCTATGCCGTCGCCGATATTTAATGCGCCGTCAGCACCGACGTTTACGTCTAAAACGCGGTTTGTTCCGCCCGAAGAACACATTGCGTATATCCAGTATTTTCCCGAATTTTCGTGATAAAATCTGAAAAGCTGCTCGTTGCTGCCGTCAAATTCCCATGTGCAGACGCTTGTGCCGTTTTGATCGGCTCCGCCGTAAACATTAGCCTGATAACCCGGTCCTCCCGCGCAGCGAAGCTGATAAACGTTATTCGTTACGGCATATGTAGGAACGTCGGGGACGTTGGGAAGCGAAGATGTTCTGAAATCAGGGCGAATAACTCCCCAATATCCGGGACAAGCACCTCGCCAGGTTCTCGTATGGTGTCTTATAACCTCATCATTTTCATAATTGGCGTCATACCATGAGGTTTCGTTCTCATAAACTGCAATGTGTCCGTATTCTCCGAATGTCCAGATCAGTATGTCGCCCTTCTGAGGCTGCGCGCCCGCAATAAATGTAAATCCGTAGCTTGATATTGTGCCTTGATTTTGAACAAGCCAGTTGGGGTGATAAATGGAGAACTGTCTTCCGCAGATATACTGAAAATAAAGATTTACGTACTGCACGCATTGGTATTTTTTGTTTGTAACGCAGCTTATGTAGTTGATAGCTTCATCCGCGGAGCAGGCAAATGCCGCCTCCGCTTTCACCGTTGGAAAACCAAAAAACATTGTGAACGCTATTGCAATGCTCGTAAATAGACTGATAATTCGCTTTTTCATGGGGTACTCCTTTCCTATTCGTTTTTCACCTTATTCCCGCACGCTGTGCAGAATGCCGCGTCTGCGCTGAGCTTCTTGCCGCACTTAATACAGAAAACTGCGCCCGCGTTTTCCTCGGCGGGAGATGGCTGCACGGTCGGTCTGCTTACTGCCGCGGGTACGGGTGAGGGAGCGGCAGGCGTCGGCTGTGCGGCTTTTTTCTGCGCCCTCGGAGTTCCGCATTCAACACATTCGTTAAGGAATTTCGCGTTGCTTCTTCCGCAATTTTTGCAGATCCACTTTCCGTCCTTTGTTACGCCTGTGTCAGTGAACGCACGCTTGGCGTTGCACTTGCTGCAATGCGTTTCGTGCTTCGCATTCTTCATTCCGCAGTTTGAACACTCCCAGCCGCCGTCAAGCAGAACCGTGCTCTTTTCGTTGACATAAGAGAATTTCTTTATCAGAATGATCGACACAATGCCTATTACCAGAAAAATGGCGGCTGAAATCGCGGAATCCATTTGCAGATAACCTGCGGTAATAGCCTTTGCCG
>USOZ01000197.1 GCA_900556525.1 uncultured Oscillospiraceae bacterium
TCTTCGACAAGCTGCTTTGTGATGCGTGGTTAAAAAGGTATTCCGAAAAGGAATACCTGCGCGCGGAGCGCAGCGACGCCGATTGCTGCACCGTGAAAGTGGGAGGTCTGCAACTACATAACAACGGCGGCGTTATGCCAAGTGCGAAAATCGACGAGGAAGTTGAAAGCCGCCATGTAGGCAATATTCCGCACGGCGGCTTTCTCCATGCCCTGCCCTCCCGCACTCACGCTAACGCCGCCGAACGCACGTTCTGCTATGTCACGCCTGCGCTCCGCGCTTTGTCGCGGCTATCGCCGCTCCAGCGCGCTCCGCGCCCATCTCCCCCCCAAAAAAGAAAGACCGCGTTTTCACGCAGTCTTTCTTTTTAATTATGTCTTACTCAACGTCCTGTAAAGCGTCGTAACCCTCTTCGCCGGTTCTTACCTTTACGACATTCTCAACATCGTAAACGAAAATCTTACCGTCGCCGATATGACCTGTGTAAAGAACCTTTTTAGCAGTTTCGATAATGCTGCGAACGGGAACCTTGCTTACTACAATATCAAGCTGAATTTTCGGGAGAAGCGTTGCTTCGACCTCAACGCCGCGGTAATACTCGGGCTTACCCTTTTGAGTTCCGCAGCCAAGAACGTGCGACATTGTCATACCCGTGATTCCAAGTTCGACAAGAGCTTTCTTGAGTGCCTCGAATTTCGATTCCTTGCATACGATCTGAACCTTTGTGAACTTCGGAACAGCATTGCCGTTTTCGTCAGTTGCGGGAGCCGTCTTTACCTTTACGGGAACAGCCTTAGTAACTGGAACGTCGCCGCTGATTGCTTCAACCTCAACAGGTTCGTCGGGAACAACAGTATCGGGAAGCATTGCAAAGCCCGCATATGCGGTGAGCAGACCATGCTCGGAAATATCAAGACCTTCGATTTCATCAGCCTTATCAGCTCTGAGTCCGATAGTGTGCTTTAAGATAAGGAATACCGCAGTAATAACAACGCCAACGTAAGCGATAACCGATACAACGCCGAGCGACTGAACGCCGAGGAAGTGGAAACCGCCGCCGTAGAATACGCCTGCTTCGGTAGTTACGCCTGTTGCAAATAAGCCCGTAAGAATTGTACCGAGCGCGCCGCAAACAAAGTGTACGGAGATTGCACCAACAGGGTCGTCGATCTTCGCGATCTTGTCGAAGAATTCAACTGCAAGAACAATAACGATACCGAAGACTATACCCATTATAGCCGCACCAAGCGGGTCTACCGCGTCGCAGCCTGCCGTAATTCCGACAAGTCCCGCGAGAGCAGCGTTGTAGGTCATGGAAACATCAGGCTTACCATATCTTACCCATGTAAAGATAAGCGTTGTGCAGCACGCAACCGCAGCCGCAATGTTTGTGTTGAAGAATACACGTCCCGCAGTTTCCATAAGTGCGTCGGTGTCCATGCCTACGGTAGAAGCACCGTTGAAGCCGAACCAGCAGAACCAGAGAATGAATACGCCGAGTGCTGCAAATGTGAGGTTGTGTCCGAGAATAGCCTTGGGCTTGCCGTCCTTGTCGTATTTACCGATACGTGGTCCGAGGATTTTAGCACCGATAAGCGCGCAAAGACCGCCGACCATGTGAACTGCCGTTGAACCCGCGAAATCGTGGAAGCCGAGCTGAGCGAGCCAGCCGCCGCCCCAGATCCAGTGTCCGGAAATAGGATAGATGATAAGCGAAATTGCTGCGGAGTAAATGCAGTATGCACTAAACTTAGTTCTTTCCGCCATAGCGCCCGAAACGATAGTTGAAGAAGTCGCACAGAATACTGTCTGGAAGATCGCATACGCCCAGAGCGGAACGCCCTCGGGAAGAATGCTGCTGTAATCGCCCATTATCATCGGGTCGATCCAGCCGAAAAGAGCTGTGCCTGTTCCGAACATTACACCGAAGCCGAAAAGCCAGAAGCACGGCGTACCGATGCAAAAGTCCATAAGGTTTTTCATCAGGATATTACCGGTATTTTTCGCTCTCGTAAAGCCCGCTTCACAAAGCGAGAAGCCTGCCTGCATAAAGAATACAAGAGCCGCGCCTATAAGCACCCATATCGTGTTCACAGGACTGTAAGTCATATAAATCACTCCTTAAACATTAGTTAAAACGCTGTTTCTTTGATTTGTTTCACATTATTTGGTATTGCGTTCTGCGGAGCATCGCCGCCCCGCAGCCTCAATTTTTATTTATCTTTTGGTCTTACTTTACGCCGAAAAGCAGGTCGCCGTAAGTCGGGAACGGCCAGTATTTTTCAGCGGTGATTGTTTCAGCTTCGTCGCATACTACTCTGAGTTCAGCCATTTTCTGGAGAAGAACATCTCTTATCATGCAGGAAGCCTCGGTAATATCATCAATGGTCTTGAGCTTGATGATAGCGCTGTCGAGCGCCGCAGTTGCCGTATCAATCTCGTCGATAAGCGTTGAAAGTCTTGCGATAGTTTCCTTTTCATACTTTCCGCCTACGCCCGGAACGACCGCAGCCTTTGCGGAATATGTATCGGCAAGATCCTTCGCGTAAGCCGCAACAGCGGGAAGAATTTCCTTCTTCACCATGTCGCTCATTGTGAGAGCCTCGATATTTACCGTCTTGCAGTAGTTTTCGAGCATAATGTCATAACGCGACTGGATTTCCGCTTCGGAGAATACCTTGTGCGAAGTGAGCATATCCACATTTTTCTTTTCGAGGATAGCAGGCATTGCGTCGGGAGTTGTACGCAGGTTCAGCAGACCTCTCTTTTCGGTTGCTTCCTTGATCCAAGCATCGTCGTAGCCGTTGCCGTTGAAGATGATACGCTTGTGATCCTTTATCGTCTTTTTGATCATGTCGTGCAGAGCGGTCTCAAAGTCCTCCGCCTTTTCAAGACGGTCGGCATAAACCTTGAGGGATTCCGCAACCGCTGCGTTAAGCATGATATTTGCGCAGGCAATGCTGTTAGAAGAACCGAGCATACGGAACTCGAACTTGTTGCCTGTAAACGCGAACGGAGAAGTACGGTTACGGTCGGTCGTATCGCGTGTGAACTTCGGGAGAACGTGAACGCCGAGCTTCATTACTGTCTTTTCAGCCGCATTGTACGGAGCGTCGTTCTCGATAGCGTCGAGAACCGCGCTGAGTTCGTCGCCGAGGAACATTGAAACAACTGCGGGAGGCGCTTCGTTTGCGCCAAGACGGTGGTCGTTGCCCGCTGTTGCAACGGAGATACGGAGCAGATCCTGATAATCGTCAACAGCCTTGATCACCGCGCAAAGGAAAAGCAGGAATTGTGCGTTTTCATAAGGAGTTTCACCCGGAGTGAGCAGGTTCACGCCCGTGTCGGTAGCCATTGACCAGTTGTTGTGCTTACCGCTTCCGTTTACGCCCGCGAAAGGCTTTTCATGGAGCAGGCAAACAAGTCCGTGACGTGCAGCGACTTTCTGCATGATTTCCATTGTAAGCTGGTTGTGGTCGGTCGCAACGTTCGTTGTGCTGTAAATCGGAGCAAGTTCGTGCTGAGCGGGAGCAACCTCGTTATGCTCAGTCTTTGCGAGGATTCCGAGCTTCCAAAGCTCTTCGTTCAGATCAGCCATGTACGCTGCAACTCTCGGCTTGATTACGCCGAAGTAGTGGTCGTCCATTTCCTGACCTTTCGGAGGTCTTGCACCGAAAAGAGTACGTCCGCAGAACACGAGGTCCTTGCGCTTTTCGTACATTTCCTTATCTACAAGGAAGTATTCCTGTTCGGGACCTACGGAAGTACGAACGCACTTTACATCTGTGTTTCCGAACAGACGGAGGATACGAAGCGCCTGCTTGTTGAGCGCCTGCATCGAACGCAGCAGAGGAGTTTTCTTATCAAGTGCTTCACCGCCGTAAGAACAGAACGCAGTCGGAATGCAGAGCGTCTTATCCTTTATAAATGCGTAAGAGGTCGGGTCCCAAGCGGTATAGCCTCTCGCTTCAAACGTTGCACGCAGACCGCCCGAAGGGAATGAAGAAGCGTCCGGCTCGCCCTTGATGAGTTCCTTGCCGGAGAAGTCCAGAATCACCTTGCCGTCGCCGGCGGGGGTGATGAAAGCGTCATGCTTTTCAGCGGTGATGCCGGTCATAGGCTGGAACCAGTGGGTGTAGTGGGTTGCACCCTTTTCCACTGCCCAGTCCTTCATGGCATTTGCCACCACATCTGGAGAAAAGAATATGGGGAAAGAATGCTGTCAAAGAAACA
>USOZ01000198.1 GCA_900556525.1 uncultured Oscillospiraceae bacterium
AAAGCTCCCCCCGTCGCTCGACAATTCGGACGAGGTGCTTCTCTTCGGAAAGAGCTACGGCGCGACCACAAAGACCGTAACGAACAACAAGGACGACTATGTTCCCGCAGTTATGGCGATATATTCGACCGACCGCGCGGACGGCACAAAGAACCTTTACAAGGTCATGAAAGTAAAGTTCGCGGAGGGCGCGGAGAACGTTGAAACTTCCGACGACAGCGGCACGAAATTCCAGTCTGTTCAGATAAGCGGCGACTATGAGCAGCTTATCAAGAATGGCGACGATGTTATCGTTCTTCGCGGCGTTGACCCCACAACAGAGGACGGCAAGGCGCTTATTTCAGCGTGGTTCGGTTCTGCGCTCGGCGGACTTCCCGCAGGGCATTACCCGACAACTCCCACGAATACAGAGGAGCAGGGCGGTTAAAGCAAGACTGTATTATCCCGCCGTCAATGCGGCGGCGGGGATAGTACATATATGAGGTAGAAAATGTTTATCGAAATCGAGAAAAAGCGGACGGAATTTCCGTTCGGAGAAGCTAAGCTCTGGTTCAGGTTTGATAACAGGGCGTTTTTAAATATAGAAAAATCGGGGCTCTGCCCCTTTGATACAAGAGATATTTCCGAAAATGCGGCAAAAGCGAGGGTGTTCATATCCGAGGGACTGAGCGACTGCCTTAAAACACTCGGGGCAAATGAGCGGAAAGACGAGATAACCAACGCGCTAATGTCGGGCGGCAGCGAAAGTGTAACAACGCTTATACAGCGCGCGGTCCTCGAAGCGCTTCCGCTAAGCGCGCTGAACGGGAATACCGAAAAGAGCGAAAACAAAGCCAACGCGGGAACGATGCTTAGCCTTTACTGCGATATTATGCGCCGGCCCGAAGAAGAATTCTGGAGCGCGACGCTTCGGGAAATAACGGAGCGGTGGGAACGGTATGCGGTGATAAAAGGTTACAGGAAAGCGCCGATACAGATACGGAGGTATGACGACTGATGAGCGGGTATATAGATCTGGGACTGGATGGATTTCAGCGCGATGTACAAGCGCTTGAGGAGAAATTCCGCAAAATGGACAAAGAGGTTCAGGACCGTATCGCAAAGGAAGTAGTCGCCGAGGCGGGGCAGATCTTTCTTGAGGAACAGAAAAGGCTGCTTGCGAGCGCGCCGAATCCGAAATATCATTAGTTCGCCGACTGGCTGAAATTATGGACATACAAGGACAAAAGCGGCTGGCACGTTCATGTAGGCTACCCGACCGAGGTTATCCGCGAGCATATCGGGGTTCTTATCGTTGAGTTCGGACGTCCCGGGAAAAAGGGCAAGAAAAAGGGCGGAAAGGATTCGCTCGGCAGAAAAATCGGTAAAGTTGAGCCGTATTCGCACGTTGTCGCTTCAATGTTTTTGAAAAGGGAAGAAGTTATGGAAGAGGTCAAGCGGCGGTTTTACGAGGAGATAGAAAAGATATGGAACGAGTAGAAATTGAAGCGGCGGACTATGAACGAATGTATGAAGCCGCGGTTGAAATGGCGCGCAGCCTTATACGGGAATCGAACGCAAAGGGCGAGAAGATACTAAGGCTTCGGGCGGAGGTAAGGGAACTAAGGGAAAAGGTCGGGGAGCTGAGGTATAACCCGTATCATGACCCGACGAATGGGAGGTTTACAAGCGGAAACGGGGTTGACATTTCGGGCGGAAGTGGTATAATAAAATTACAAATGAACTTGTTTGATAAAAATGACCCTCTGTATATCGACGCCGTCAGTATTGAAGAAGAATATGGCTTTACAGACATATGCTTGCACGGTTCTCCTCAATCAGTACAGAGAACAATAAACGGCAAATTAACAAATATGACCGCAGAGGAGTTTGCTGTTCATTTAAAAGAAAACGGCTATAACGGCGGTAATATTCGTCTTGCTTCCTGCAGTACCGGCGCAGGTGACAATTCATTTGCACAACAGCTTTCCGGAATACTTGGCGTTAAAGTAAAAGCCCCTGATACAGATGTTTATTATGCGCCTGATGAGGGCGTGTTGTTTGTAGGCTCGCCGTATTCAAATATCGGCAATTGGAGAGTTTTTGAGAATGGAGTTGAGATAAAATGACAGATATAGGTTGCTTCAAGGAGATGAAATGCTACACTGACAATGGCAGCATAAAAAATTTTATCGTTGATGAAGTCGATTATAGTAAGGAAAAAGTTATAAATTATCTCAAAAATCAGAAAAAAATTGCAGGCTGTCCACGACCCGCAATAGATTGTGTGACGGGCGATATTATATCTCCGAGCTTTTCCGTTTATACCGACGGAGAATTTCGCTGGTGTGATTTTCTTTTGTATCATATCGAAAAATATAATATTTCTTTGCCGAAATCCTTACTTGTGAAAATAGGTGATTGATTGCTTTTAACAAGACGGTTTTCACGAGATAAGAAATAACAATTCAATAAATTCAGCGTTTTGCACTCGCGTGCAAGGCGCTTTTTTATTGCCCGAAAGGAGAAAAATATGCGAAGAATAATCGAATTTCTCGAAGAACACGCGGAAACGATGATCGCGGGAGCGATAGGCGGGCTTGCGTCGGCGGTAATCCTGCTTACAATAAGCGGATAAAAAGCTGAATCAGGCAGCCGGAGATAATCCCTGAGCCGAAACCGAGAAAGTAATTGAAAAGGCGTTCCTTTGAGGTGAGCTGACGTTGCACCTTATTGTTTTTCAGAAAATAAGAGCCGAGAGCGGTAATGTTCCAGTTGTCCGAAACGGAAAAACCGAACTGAACACCGTCGGAGAACGGCGGACTTTCGATATAGCCCGCCTTTTCAAGATTTTCAGTCATTATGCGGGAAGCAATCCCGAATTTCTTTTCAAGAATCGCGTTGCTGACGGATTTTCTGCGGCTTATGTATGTCAGCACTTTTATATCAAGTATATTCAAAAAAATCACTCCTTTTGAGGTGATTATAACACAGAAAAAGTAAAAATACAACCGAGAAAGGAAGTGACCCGAATGGACGTGCGGAGCACGCGGGCTTACAGCTATGCCGCGTGGGCGGCGCAGGAGAATAACCGATACGTCCCGAAATATGTTCGGCTTCAAGCGCAGAAATGGCTTGAAATCGCAGACGGGGACGACGCAGACGCTTTCATCGACGAAGCAATGCTGAAAAAGGTCTGCAAGCTGCTCAAAATCATCAATCACCCCGACCTTAATCAGCCTATGTACGACGCGCTCGAAGATTACGCGGTGTGGCTCGTTATCGCGGTGTTCTGCACCTTACAGCGCGGCACGGGTCAGCTTTACTACCGCACGGCTCTGCTCGAGATTTCCCGAAAGAATTTCAAGACGTTCACGTCTGCGGTAATATTCATTATCGGTATGCTTATTTCGCCGCGATTTTCGCGTTTCTTTTCCGTTGCGCCCGACCTTAAACTCTCAAAGGAGCTTCAGGGAGCTATCAGAAAGATCATAAAATCCTCGCCGCTGCTCAGCGACGATAAGATAATCCGCGTAATGCGCAACGAGGTGCGCTGTATACTCACCGACAGCGAATACACGCCGCTCGCATACTCCGAGGATAAAATGGACGGAAAGCTGGCGAACATATTTCTTGCGGACGAAGCGGGGGCAATGGACAGCTACCCTGTAGAAGCGATGCGCTCGTCGCAGATAACGCTTCGGAACAAGCTCGGCATAATCATAAGCACGCAGTATCCGAATGACAACAACGTGCTTATCGACGAAATAGACAAGGCGAAAAAGGTCCTTCTGGGACTGCACCCCGACAAGCGGTATTTCTCGCTGCTGTACGAACCCGACGAGGAAATACGCGGGGAATGGCAGACGAACGACCTTTGCATATACCAGTCGAACCCCGAACTCTCGCGTATACCACTCCGTCAACGCAGCAAGCCATAGCGACAGCGGTGTTATCCGACGTCTGCGAGAGGTCGACCCCGAGGAAAACGGAGCGCCCGCGCCAAAAATCGTCGTCTTTCGGCCGCCTGCATTCTTTCAGCCGCAGAACGTCCACATACCCCTCTACGCCGAGGCTCTTGTACATGATATTGTTGTGTTTGCAAAGGTAGTTCTGCCGCTTGTTTTCGTATAATACCGCGTCCGCGCGCTTGTCTTTCAGGTCGTCGAATATGTAGTCGTGGCTGTAAGCTACGGGGTTCGACTGGTATAT
>USOZ01000199.1 GCA_900556525.1 uncultured Oscillospiraceae bacterium
GGGATCTGCAAAACTAACGTTATCACAAGCGCAATTACCGCCATCATAGGATTTACCGAAGCAAGTCCCGCGGCAGTATTGACGT
Organism: uncultured Oscillospiraceae bacterium; assembly: GCA_900556525.1. Taxonomy (GTDB): domain Bacteria; phylum Bacillota; class Clostridia; order Oscillospirales; family Ruminococcaceae; genus Ruminiclostridium_E. The sequence continues at coordinate 86 of USOZ01000199.1, forward strand.
AAGGAACAAACACCAGCAGCAGCGCCGCAAGGACTGCAAGTCCCGAAATAAGAGCGGCGAAGGGCTGTCCCGATTTTATCGCGTCGAAAACGCTCTTTTCGGAAAGGTTTACCCAACCCGCAATGATAAGCCCGAAAATGAACACAAGCAGGAAGTTCGACGCGGACTGACCCGAAAGCTCGGCGACCGTTTCCTTGCTGTTTACGCCGAATCCCGACGAAATGAGGTAAAGCACTATCTCGGACGCGCAAAGTCCCACCGCCTGAATAAACGGGCGAACGAAAAAGCGCTTCGTTATTTTTCCGGAGCCGTGGAAGCCCGAGGGGCGCTGTTCGCCGCGTATATCCGAATTGTTTTCGAGGAACATCATCGAGATCGCAGGCACGCCTATTATCGTGATAAGCGCCACAAGAACGGGCGAGAGTATAAAGCTCGTTCCGAGCAGAAGATTTACCGCCGCGAATACGGCAAGCGTTGTGATCGCTGTAATGTGCGTGGAAATGCAGCGCTTTATGTTTGCGTATATCTGGCGACCCGTGCGGAAAACGTCTACAATATTCTCAAGATCCTCGTCCGCCATAACTACGCCGCAGGCTTCGCCCATAGCGCCGCCCGAAGCTCCCGCGAGCGCAACTGCAAAGTCCGCCTGTTCGAGAATATCGCTGTCGGTACTGCTGTCGCCCGAAACCGCAACTATCTCGCCGTTCTCCTGAAGCAGCTTAATTATATCGGTTTTCTGGTCGGGAGTTATGCGCGCGAAAATCCCAACGCCCGTAAGGTCGGGCATAACTCCCGTTTCTTTCGCGGCGATAAGCTGTTCGCCCGTAATTACGCCGTCCTCTTTCATGCCGATTTTGTTGGCGATAGAAACCGCCGTATCGGGGCTGTCGCCGGTGGTCAAAACGACCCTTATCCCCGATTTATAACAGCTTCGGATAGCGAACGGAATGTTATCTTTAGTCTTATTTTCAAAGGCAATAAGCCCCATGAAGCCGTATCTCGCGTTGTGAATGGACTCGGGAGGCTCGTCGCCCTCCGAAAGCTGCGAAAAAGCAGCGGCAAGCACTTGATAACCCTGCTTTTCATAGCTGATTATCTTATTCTGAACCGTGTAGAGCATATCTCCCGGAATATCGCAGAGCGGGAGCAGCTTTTCGGGCGCACCCTTTATGCAGAGCAGCCTTGCGCCGTTTATGTTCCAAAGGTTTCCCGCCGCGCCCTCCGACGAGCGGAACGGGTATTCTTTGAGCAGTTCGTTTTCGTGAAGCCCCTTTACGTCAGCGCCCTTGATCGTCGCGTTAAGCACAATCGCCTGATCGAGCGGGTCGGTTTCCGCGCCCTTTGCGCAGGCGAGAACCGAAATATTCGTCATCATTTCGGGACTTGCGGTAAGCTCGTCCGCGACCTCCATGCGGTTGTTGGTTATCATGCCCGACTTGTCGATACAAAGGCAGGTGACCGCGCTGAGATCCTCAATAACTTTAAGGTCTTTTATTATGACATTCCGCTCGGCGAGCTGCTTCGAACCTCTTATGCAGTATATCCTGATAAGCGAAGCAAGTTCCGACGGGATAAAGCAGAGCGCAAACGATATTGCGGGGTAGAATGTGTTATAAATCGTGTTAAGTATAGGATTTTCGGCGTAAATATCTATCTGCGCGAAATGGAAAAGCGCAGCAAAAGCAAGCAGCACCGCCGCCGCAAGCGTAAGTATCCTGCTTACACGGAGAACCGTTTTTTCCGTCGCGGTGTAATAGCGCTCCTCCGGCTTTTCCGCGCCGAAACTCTTGAAATATTTTGTGTCGACGCCCGTTCCCGTGACCCTCGCCGCAAGGCGGCCTCTTACGATTTTCGTACCTCTATAAATGCAGCTTTTTTTCAACTCTTCGTTAAAGCTGTCCGCGCCCGTTATCTTGCTCGTCGGGGTCTTATCACCCGTAAAAATGCTCTCGTCAACAAGCAGATCGCTTATCTCAAGCAAGTGTGCGTCTGTGGGAACATTCTCCCCCGCTTCGAGCAGCAGTATATCGTCGGGAACAAGCAGTTCCTTTCGTATCAGCCGAAGCTCGCCGCCGCGCACAACGTTATAATCCACTCTCGTGCTGCGCTTCTGTTCAAAAAAATATTCGTCGCACTTTTTACCTTTGACAATTTCCGTCGCGGCATAAACCGCCGTAAGGACCGCAAGTACCGCGCCCGTAACATACTCGCCGTAAAGGAAGCATATCACCGCAGCCGCCGCGAGCAGCCAAAATCTCAGCCGCAGAAAAACGCTCGCGGGAGAAAAGCCCTTTTCCTTTTCATCAAGCTTTGTTTCACTATTATATCCATAGAGCTTTATATGCTCAGCAGCTTTTTCATCGCTCAGTCCGTTGAATTCATTCTTAAAATCGGATAACTGGATCAAAAAAAACACCCTTTCATGAAAATTCGCATTTTTGCGCATTTTATCAATTATATCTTATTATAACACATTTTATGGCAAAATGCAAGAAAATAATACAAGGTCAGATCTCTTTAAAAGACCTGACCTCAGATATCACTTATCCGAAAAAGTAAACTTGTTTTTTCCCTCCGCTTTGGATATGTAAAGCGCATTGTCGGCGCATTTTATTGCGGATTCGAGCGTTTCGCCCCTGCCTATCTGCTTTATTCCTATCGAGACCCCGGGCAGCAGCCTTTTATCGTTCCCGCCTGCCCCGCTAAGTATCTTTTCGGCAATTTTCTGCGCTTCTTCGCGATTTTGTGCCTCACGGCAGAGAATGATAAATTCGTCGCCGCCCATGCGGCATACAAGGTCGTTTTCACCGACCGACGCATTAAGCACCGAAGAAAGCATACGCAGCGCCTTATTCCCCTGTAAGTGTCCGCACTTGTCGTTCACAAGCTTAAAATTGTCAATATCTATAAGGAAAAGCCATTGTGAGGCTATCTCCGCGCCGCTGCATTTTTCAAGAAACGTGCGGTAATTCAGCAGCCCCGTAAGCCCGTCATGCTCCGCCAGCTTTTCAAGTACGGATATTTTCTTATACGCCCTCTCTATCTGCCTGTCCAGAATTTTCGGGTGCGCCTCGTCGTTTATCTGCTCGTAATTCGGCACGGACTGATGAAGATGAATAATCTTCCAGCACCCGCCGCTCTCTCTGTAAAGGACGGTAAACCGTGTTTCCATATCTATAGAGGCGGTCTTGTCCTCTTTTTCCCCATGAATATATACACCGCCGTATGCAAGCACGACGCCCTCGCATATCCGCTGTTCGTCGCACCACATATTTTCAAGTTGGAGCTTTATGCTGCCGCGTTCCTCAAGCTCATTTCCGAAAGCGGCGGAAAATTCGCCGAGGTTTTTATAAAATTCGTGTCTGCCTGTTCCGATAACGACCAGCTCGTCGTCGAACATATCCATAACGGAAAGGGAATCCTGTTCCTCGCCGCCGTAATACACGCTCATAAGATGCTTCGTTAGTTCAGAAAATTCACCCATAAAGGTTCTCCTAATTTATAATTTAAGTGTAATTATACCACAACTTTTTGCCAATGTAAAGCATTTTAATTTATTTTCATGTATAATATGCATAAATAACGCTTTCTCCGTCTTTTTTTGCTCATTTTTTTCAAAAAAACCTTTTCATTTCACTTTATTTATGGTATAATATATGCTGTATAACCATGTGAATCCGAAAGGGGATAAACAAGTGACTTTTACGGAATATCTCAAGACGGCGCGCGACGGCGACAAAAACGCCTACGGAATGCTCTGCAACGACTCCGCAGACGGGCTTTACGCTATTGCGTACCTGACATTAAATACATCTGAGGACGCGGAAGAAGCCGTTCGCAGCGCATTTTCCGACGGCTTTTCGGCAATAAACAGGATAAAGGATCGCGGGCATCTGCGCGCTTGGCTCGCGCGCGAGCTTACAAAGCACATCGTCAACCGCCTTAAACAGTATCGCGCGGAGGGCGAACCCACTCCCGAGGATACCGACGCGCACCGCATTTTTTCGCAGCTTTCGGGGCTTGACCGCCTCGTCTGCTCGCTCAAGCTTACATACGGCTACGACAGCCACGAGATCTCGATAATTACGGGGCT
>USOZ01000200.1 GCA_900556525.1 uncultured Oscillospiraceae bacterium
GTTACCAAGTCGCATGAGAAAAAATTAAAACCTGCAAAAAGTCCGCCAAGGACTAAAAAAAATTGCCATTTCTGTTTCATACCTCAAGTATAAAGCAAAAATGGCAAATTCCAATAATTTAGCGTTATTTTTCTAATAAATAACGTTTTTTTTCGATTATTTCTGATTATTGAAGAAAGCTGCAAACGGATTGTATGACAAGCCGTCGTCGCTTCCACGGTTTGCGCTCGAACGCTTAGAACCGGCAAATGCTGCTTCGCGAGGCTTTTCGCCGCCTTTTTTAACAACGACAACCTTGCGTCTTGGAGCACTTCCGTCCGTAGCCTTTGGCTTTTTGCCTTCATTTGTCTGGCCAAGACGAGTATGAGCGTCGCTCTTTAGCGAAAGAGAAATGCGCTTGCGGTCTTTGTCCAGGTCGATAATCGTAAATTCTTTTACATCGCCAACTTTTACAACGTCCATTGGGTCAGAAACAAAGTTGTCGCTCAATTCAGAAACGTGAATCAAAGCGGTTTCGTGCAAGCCAATATCAACAAATGCACCAAAGTCAACAACGTTTTTGATTTTTCCGGTAACTTTCATTCCGACGGTCAAATCCTCAAAATTTACAACGCCTTTCTGCATGATTGGAGCCGGATAGCCGTCGCGAGGGTCGCGGTTTGGTTTTCCAAGTTCTTCTATTATATCGTTCAAGGTTGTTTCGCCGACGCTGTATTTTTCGCAGAGAGATTTTTTTACATCTGCAGGAACTGCCTTTTTCTGCTGAACATAAGACAATACTTCGCGGGCAACTTCGTAGTTTTCCGGGTGAACCCAAGTGTTATCAAGCGGATTTGAACTTTCTGGAATTTTCAAGAATCCCGCGCACTGCTCAAATGCCTTTGGTCCAAGCCCCGAAACTTTTTTCAAATCCTCGCGGCTTGTTATTTTTCCGTTTGTATCGCGGTAGGCAACAATTTTTTTTGCAAGAGAACTGTTGATTCCAGAAACATATTTTAAAAGGCTTGCGCTCGCAGTGTTCAAGTTCACGCCAACCTGATTTACAACAGAGCCAACTACTTCATCCAAAGTATCCGAAAGTTTTTTCTGGTTTACGTCGTGCTGATAAAGTCCAACGCCAATTGCTTTCGGGTCGATTTTTACAAGCTCGGCGAGAGGGTCCTGCAAGCGGCGGGCGATAGAGACCGCGCTTCTCAGCGAAACGTCGTATTCGGGAAATTCTTCCGCTGCCAGCTTGCTTGCGGAGTACACGCTGGCGCCCGCTTCAGAAACTACCATGTAGCTGACGGGCGAAGGAAGCTCCTTGATAAGCTCGGCGACAAAACATTCGCTTTCGTGGCTTGCTGTGCCGTTGCCTATTGCGATCGTGGTGACGTGGTGCTTGGCTATGAGCTGTTTCAGCTTTGTTTTTGCTTCGGGAATTTTGCCCTGCGGTGAGTCGGGATTTTCGCGGCAGCTTCACGATAATCGAAATAATTCTCATAAACGCTGTTTTCTTCATCTTTAGCCTGCTTTGAAACGATAAGCGCGGTTCTGTCGTAGAACGCGCCGAGCTGCTGACGAAGCGAAATGTCATCGGAAATTGTTTCCGCGATAATATCCGAAGCTCCGGCAAGCGCGTCCGCCGCCGATGCAATGCCTTTTTCTTCGCTGATATACTTTTCGGCTTCCTTTTCCGGGTCGGCGAGGGTCTGCGCCATGATGAAATCGGCGAGCGGCTGCAAGCCCTTTTCCTTTGCAATTCCTGCTCGGGTTTTCTTTTTCGGCTTGAACGGGCGGTAAATATCCTCGACTTCGGAGAGCGTGACCGCCTTTTCAAGCATAGCGCGAATCTCGTCCGTCATGAGTTCAAGCCCCTCTATCGCCGATGAAACCTCCTCTTTGCGCTTTTCGAGATTGCGCAGATATGTGAGCCGCTCAAAAAGCTCGCGGAGCTGCTGGTCGTCGAGCGCGCCCGTCGCTTCCTTTCGATAACGCGCGATAAAGGGAATAGTGTTGCCGTCGTCGATGAGCTTTACAGCCGCTTCGACCTGAGTTTGCTTGATTTTAAGCTCTTCCGAGAGCTGCGAAATAATGTTCATATTTATACTATCCGTCCGATTATCTCAAAAACGGGTCCTTTCTGCCAAAGAAATGTGTTAAGATTTATCTGTATACATTCACCCTGATTAAGCGCGAAATCTGCGGGTTTGCCTTTAGGCAGGCCGTATCCCGCAAGCAGGTTCATGATAACGCCGCCGTGGGTGATGACAGCCGCCTTTGTGACCTGATCTTTCATCATATCCTTGAAAATTTCTTCAAGTCCGTCCAGACAGCGCAGCGTAAAATCGCCGAAGCTCTCTCCGCCGGGAGCTTTCGCTTCATATCCGCCCTTGAGCCACTCAGCGTACTCGGGCAGGTCTTTCAGTTCTTCCTGCGTTTTCCCCTCAAATTCGCCGAAATCGCACTCCGCAATGTTGTCAATCTGCTTGACGTAGCGGTCGGGGTAGATGATGTCTGCGGTTTCAAGGCAGCGCTTCAGCGGACTTGAATACACTTTCTGAACCGCAGGATAAAGCCGTTCGTGTGCGTATCGGGTTATCGCGTAGAAGCCCTCGTCGCACAGCGGGAGGTCGGTAAGTCCGATATATTTTCCGTCCAGATTGCCTTGCGTTATCCCGTGTCGGATAAGGTAAAGCGTATAGTTCTTCATTTTATCATTCCCTTCGCTTGAATTTCATTAAGTTTATTCACATAAAATCGCTTAAAACACCTTAAATAAGCGTTTTTATGTGGACAAGCTCTAAAAAAATGTTAAAAATTTGTCGAATATGCCGATTTACTTTGCGGTGAAAATTTAATATAATATACAGTATGGCATTTGCTGAGAAAGGCGGTCAGTCATGAACAACGATTTTCCGAGAATTTTATCGCTCCTGCGAAAGGAGCGTCATATAAGCCAGAAAGAGGCTGCGGCGGCACTTGGCGTTGCGCAGGCTCTGCTTTCTCATTATGAAAAAGGAAAACGCGAATGTGGACTGGATTTTCTCGTTAAGGCTGCGGATTATTACAATGTTTCGACAGACTATCTTCTCGGACGTTCTCCACTAAGCACGGGAAGCGTGATCGTCGAGAGCGATATTCCCGATTCCGACGCGCAGGAAAAAGCGCGTTTCGGAGTTGATATTTCGCTTACCCTCTCGAAAAAACTGCTCACGAACAGTATCGAGGTCATTTACAGCCTGCTCGGAAAAATATCGAATTCAAAGCTGAATATATGCGTTACAAATATGCTGAATTTCACGGTTTATAAAATATTCCGCATAATTTATCGTTCAAATAAATCTAACAGCCCGACAATGTTTGAAATCGGGGACGAAACCGCTTGCCGAATTGCTCAGGCGGGAACGGAAATTGCCGAGGGAAACGCCGCTGTTGCCATGCTTGAAGCGGAACATGAGCCGCCCGAAATTTCTACCGTGACGATCGAGCGTGATTACCCGAAACAAGCGCCCGCGCTGCTCAGCCTTATAAAAGGCAGCGAGACCCAGCTAAAAAAGCTGTCCCAGTGAACAAAAAATACCGCGCCCGATGAAAGTCGGGTGCTTTTTTCTGCAAATTATTGCCGTGCAGTACCGTTAAGCACTGCACGGCATACTTTTAACTATTCATTCCAAGACGGAGAGCAGTCATATTCGCTTCCGTAAGGTTCGCCTTTTTCGGCGGGATAACTTTCTTTATTGCCTTTTCAATAACAGCCTCGTCGGTAAGCCCGATTTCCTTGAGGAGCTTTCCTGCAAGGATAATGTTCGCCATGCCCTTGAGGTTGTTTTCGTTCGCGAGCTTTGTCGCGGGAACGTAGAAGCACTCAATATCGGTGCGGGAGCTTGTTCCCTCGACGAGAGAGCTGTCTATAAACGCTTTTCCGCCGGGCTTTACGGAGTTGATGAACTTGTCGAAGCTGGGCGTATTCATTACGAGAAGCTCGGTAGGCTCGAGGATGAGCGGAGAGCCGATCGGGTCATCGCTGACGGTTACGGAGCAGTTGCAGGTACCGCCGCGCATTTCGGGACCGTAGGACGGGAGCCACGAAACTTCCTTATCGGCGTATAAACCGACGTAAGCGATAAGCTTTCCCGCGAACAGGATACGCTCCGACAACTCTTCCCGGACAGGGCAC
>USOZ01000201.1 GCA_900556525.1 uncultured Oscillospiraceae bacterium
AAGTATTAAATCAAATAGTAGAAGAAAATGATTGGCTATATTTAACAGCATTTTATACAGCAGAACAAAACATAGCAGAAAAAATACAAGTATTAATACAATCCAAAAACATTAAAAAAATAGAAAATATAAAAAAAGAACTAAAAACTATAGAAAAAAAATCAGATATAGAATTATCTGAAAAGCAAAAAGAAGCGGTAGAAGCAATCAACGAAAACAATGTGTGTATTATTACTGGTGGACCAGGTACAGGAAAAACAACAATTATAAAAACTGTAATAGAACTATACGAAAAACAAGGAAAGAAAGTTGTACTTTGTGCTCCAACAGGAAGAGCAGCAAAGCGTATGACAGAAGCCACCGGGTATGAAGCGAGAACCATTCACAGACTTCTGGAGATCAACGGCGCAGTGGAAGAGGATACAGCGGGAGCCAGGTTTGAACGAAATGAGGAAAATCCGCTGGAGGCAGATGTGATCATTATTGATGAGATGTCTATGGTGGACACGCTGCTTTTTGAAGCGCTGCTGCGCGCGATAAAGCCTGAGAGCAAGCTGATAATGGTAGGCGACTCGAACCAGCTTCCGAGCGTGGGTGCGGGAAACGTCCTGCGTGACCTTATTTCGACAGGTCTTATCCCGACCGTCGAGCTTAAAGAAATTTTCCGACAGGCGGCGCAGAGCCTTATCATAACAAATGCACATAAGATCGTAAAGGGCGAGCAGCCCGAGCTTGACGAGAGAAAAAAGGACTTTTTCTTCATGCCGTGCGCGACCGACGAGGAAACGGCGCGGCTCGTGGTCGAGCTTGTCGGAAAGCGGCTGCCGAAAAGCTACGGCTATAACCCGATAGACGATATTCAGATACTTTCGCCGACGAAGCTCGGCGCGGCGGGAACAAAGGAGCTTAACCGAGCGTTACAGCTTGCGCTAAATCCGCCCGCGAGAAATAAAAAAGAAGTGAAATTTTTTGACATTGCGTTCCGCATGGGCGACAAGGTCATGCAGGTCAAGAACGACTATGACGTTTCATGGAAGAAGAACAGTGGTGAAACGGGAATGGGCATTTACAACGGCGACATAGGCATAATCAAGGACGTTGATACCCGAAGCGGGATGCTCACGATCGACTTTGACGGACGTATTGCAAACTACGCCTCGGAAATGCTGAACAAGCTCGAACATGCCTATGCAGTCACGATACACAAGAGTCAGGGCAGCGAATACCGCGCCGTTGTAATGCCGCTTACGGCGGTTTCGGATAACCTGCTTTATCGCAATCTGCTTTATACGGGAATAACCCGTGCGAAAGAGAATATCATTCTTGTAGGCACGCGCGAAATTGTCCGCAGAATGGTCGCTAACGACCGTAAAATGCTGAGATATTCCTGCATGAAGTGGCTTCTTAACGAAAAATACGGCGAAAATGCCCGAAACGGTTGATTTTTTGCGTGAAATCTGTTATAATTAAAACAATTGTGAAAAATGTGTAACGAAAGGACAGATAAATAAATGAAACTCGGCATGGTAGGGCTTCCCAACGTGGGGAAAAGCACCCTTTTCAACGCACTTACAAACGCGGGCGCGGAATCCGCAAACTATCCGTTCTGCACGATAGAACCGAACGTAGGTATTGTTTCGGTTCCGGACGAGCGGCTCGATAAGCTCGCGGAAATGTATAACCCCGCGAAGTTCACTCCCGCAACGCTTGAATTTGTCGATATTGCGGGACTTGTAAAAGGTGCGTCAAAGGGCGAGGGTCTCGGAAACAAGTTTCTCGGCGATATACGCGAGGTCGACGCGATAGTTCACGTTGTACGCTGCTTTCAGAACGACAACATTATCCATGTTGACGGCAGTATCGGCGCAAAGCGCGATATTGAAACGATAAATCTTGAGCTTATTTTCAGCGACCTTGAAATTCTCGGCAGACGCATCGACAGAACGAAGAAGCTGATGAAAGGCGATAAGTCGCTTCAAAAGGAAGTCGACTTCCTCGAACGGCTTCAAGCTCACCTTGAGAACGGAAAATCCGCGCGCTCATTCGGTTTTACCGATGACGAGGCGGAGATGATAAAGTCCACTCCGCTGCTCTCGAACAAGCCTGTTATCTACGCGGCGAACCTGAGCGAGGACGACTTCAAGAGCAACTACGAAACGAATGAGCAGTATAAGGCTGTCGCTGAAATTGCTGCGGAGGAAAACAGCGCCGTGCTTCCTATCTGCGCGCAGATAGAAGCGGACATTTCGGATATGTCACCCGAGGAAAAAGAAATGTTCCTTTCCGACCTTAATTTGACCGAATCGGGATTAAGCAGAATAATCAAGACGGGCTACAGCCTGCTCGGATATATCTCGTTCCTTACGGCGGGTCCGACCGAGGTAAGGGCATGGACGATCACAAAGGGAACGAAAGCGCCGCAGGCTGCGGGAAAGATACACACAGACTTTGAAAAGGGCTTTATCCGCGCGGAAGTCGTTTCGTTCGACGACCTCGTGAATAACGGAGGAATGACGGGCGCTAAAGAAAAAGGTCTTGTCAGACTTGAGGGAAAGGATTATGTGATGAACGACGGCGACGTCGTTGTATTCAGGTTCAACGTTTAATCATGAAAATCCATAAGGCTAAAAATAAGAATAAGCGCTCGGTCGGCTTGATTTTCGTGCTTCAGGTCGTTTTCGGAACGCTGCCTGCGGTGCTTTTGGTGATATTTGCGATGAATGTCGATGACAGCAATATGCTTGTCGGAGGCTATATTTCCGCTGCGGCAATTATTCTCTGCGGCTTCGCATATACCATACTCGGAAGAAAATACAACATTCTTATTTCGGGTCTTAAAGGCGAACGCGCTTTATACAAAATTGCCAAAAAATTCAAGAACAAATACCACATATTTCTGAATGTTCCGATACGCTATAAGCATAACCGCTCCGAAATCGATATGCTTATGGTGAGCGAAAACGGCGTGCTTATAGTTGAGGTAAAGAACCATTCCGGCATGATATGCGGAAGCGAAAAGGACGAACATTGGATACAGACGAAGCACTACCGTGACGGAAAAGTGACCGAAAGCGAAATGCACAACCCGCTTCGTCAGCTCGCGCGGCAGCGTGATATTCTAAAACATATTCTTCGTGCCGAGGGACATGACGTGTGGCTGGACGGCGTGGTTTTTTTCTCCAACCCGTTCGTGAAGCTGAGCCTTAACCTTGTCGGAGATAACACATTCGTGGTTTCGGGCGAGCAGGAGCTTATCCGTTTTATTGATGAATACAAGCCGCCAAAACGGCTTTCCGAGGAAGATGTGGACGATATTGTTGAGCAGCTCGACAGGATAATGTAAAATATTGCCCGTGCAGCCGAAAGTCGGTTACACGGGCTTTTTTATCGACTTTCACAATTTTGTTACTGCGTTTTTGACTTTTTGTATAATTTTCCTTGGTTTTGGAAAAACTTTTGTATTATATATTGACAAATTCGAAGTTTTCAGCTATAATATGAAATGTAAGAGGCAAGCGAAGGCTTCTCTTACCACTTAACTAAAATTAAACTTAAATGAACTCCATTTAAATTTAGTTTTTTAGTTGTCTCCTTTCTTTTGTTCTACACATTATACATTATTTCAGTTTGAGAACCACGGGGTTCTCTTTTTTTTGTTAATTTTTTCGCTTGCTATTGCTTTTTGCGCCTTTTTTTGGTATAATGTAAATAATTATCATTGTTACAAGGACTGGAGCTGTTAAAATGACAGAAAAAGTAAGAAACGCGAAGCGAATTGTTATAAAAGTAGGTTCTTCGACGCTCTGCTATAAAACAGGCAATCTTAATATCCGCCGTGTTCAGAAGCTCATAGAAGTAATGTCCGACCTAAAAAACGAGGGCAGGGACGTTATTTTCGTGACGTCGGGCGCGGTAGCTGCCGGCGTAGGCCGTGCGGGACTGCCGAAGCGACCGACGGATATGCCGACGAAACAGGCTTGCGCCGCAATCGGGCAGTGTGAACTGATGAACATTTACGACCGAGAATTTATGAAATATAACCATACCGTGGCGCAGCTTCTTGTTACGCGCGACGTTGTAAGCAACCCCGTGCGCCGCGAGAATGCGTTCAACACGCTGCACAGACTGCTTGAAATGGGCGCTGTTC
>USOZ01000202.1 GCA_900556525.1 uncultured Oscillospiraceae bacterium
GAAAAACGAGCCGCAGCCCGACGAACGGACGAGACGTTTCCCGTCCCGATAAAGCGGGACTTATGGGCGCGTACGGAAGCGCGCTTGTGGCAATGCAGCGCGACGACGGGGCAGGTTCGACTATCGCGAAGCCCGATTCCCTTGAGAACTTCACGATACAGAAATCCACCGCGCGCTGCGGAAGATGCTCGAACAACTGCCTGCTTACGATAAGCAAATTCTCGGACGGAAAGCGCTTTATCACCAACAACCGCTGCGAACGCGGAGCAGGTACGGGCGCAGAGAAATCTGGTCTGCCGAACCTGTTTGAGTACAAATACAAGCGGCTTTTCGAGCACTACACGCCTATCCCCGCAGACGAGGCGAAACGCGGCGTTGTGGGTATCCCACGCGTTCTCGGAATGTATGAAAATTATCCTTTTTGGTTCACTTTTTTCACTTCTCTCGGCTATAGCGTAAAGCTCTCGCCGAAGTCCTCTCGTGATATTTATGATATGGGTATTGAAACAATGCCCTCCGAATCGGTATGCTATCCCGCGAAGATTTCGCACGGACATATCGTGTCGCTTCTGAAAGACGGCGTTGACTTTATCTTCTATCCGTCGCTCACCTACGAAATGGACAACGGCGGAAAAGGCGATAATCACTACAACTGTCCCGTTGTCGCGACATACAGCGAGGTTATCAAGAACTCCGTCCCCGAGCTGCGCGATAAAAAGATAAGATTTATGAACCCGTTCCTGCCTATTTATGATGAAAAGGCAATGGCGCGCAGACTTGTCGAAGAGTTTCTCCCGCTCGGAATAGGCGGCGAGGAGATCGGCACGGCGCTTGCGAAAGCGTACGCCGAGGACAAGGCGTTTAAGCAGGATATTCGCAAAAAGGGCGAAGAAGTCGTTAAAATGCTCCGCGAAACGGGCAAAAAGGGTATAGTTCTCGCGGGCAGACCTTATCATATCGACCCCGAGATCAATCACGGAATCCCCGAAATGATAAACGGCTACGGTCTTGCGGTACTCACTGAGGACAGCGTTGCTCACATGGGCGAGCTTCCGCGTCCTATCCGCGTTGTTGACCAGTGGATGTACCACACGCGTCTTTACTGCGCGGCGGCGTTCGTCGGAAAGCACCCCGAGCTTGAGCTTGTTCAGCTTAACAGCTTCGGCTGCGGAATTGACGCGGTCACGACCGATGAGGTTCAGGAGATATTGCAGGGCAGCGGAAGAATGTACACGCTGCTTAAAATAGACGAGGTGAACAACTTAGGCGCGGCGAGAATACGCCTGCGTTCGCTTCTCTCGGTAATGGAGGAGCGCGAGCGCAACGGCTATCATTCCGAACAGGAATACACGGGCTATAAGCGCCAGCCTACGTTCACTCCCGAAATGAAGAAGAAATATACGATACTTGCACCGCAGATGGCTCCGTATCATTTTGAGCTGCTCGAAAGCGCGTTCAATTATTCGGGCTACAAACTTGTAATTCTCAAGGATTATTCCAAAAAAGTGGTAGATACGGGTCTGAAATACGTCAACAACGACGCGTGCTATCCGTCTATCCTCACTATCGGACAGCTTATGCACGCGCTTGAAAGCGGCGAATACGACCTCGACAGCACGGCTCTTATGATAACCCAGACGGGCGGCGCGTGCCGTGCGACGAACTACATAAGCATGATCAAAAAGGCGCTTATCGACGGCGGATATGATAATATCCCGCTTCTTTCGCTGAACTTCAACGGCATGGAAAAGCAGCCCGGCTTTAAGATTACTCCCGCGCTTGCGATACGCGGATTTATGGCGGTAATATACGGCGACGTGCTTTGCCGCTGTCTTTACCGCGTAAGACCTTACGAAGCCGAAAAGGGCAGCGCCGACAGGCTCTGGGAAAAGTGGAACAAATATCTGCGCGAGGACTTGAAGCATCTCAGCCTGTCGCGCTATAAGAAGAATATACGCGATATCGTTACGGAATTTGACGCACTTCCGACTCTCGACATCGTTAAGCCGAGAGTCGGTATCGTCGGCGAAATTCTCGTAAAATACAACCCTATAGCGAACAACGACGTTGTCGGAATCGTCGAGCAGGAGGGCGCGGAAGCGGTCGTTCCCGATCTTATGGGCTTCATTTACTTCTTCTGCGACCACGCAAATTCACGTCACGAACTGCTCACCGTGTCCAAGGCGCGCTATTATTTCAGCAATAAGGCTATCTCGCTTTTCGAGTGGCTTGAAAAGCCGTACTTTGAAGCGATAAAGGGCACGAAGTTCGGCGAGTTCACAAAAATTGCAGAAATGCGCAAAATGGTCGACGGAATCGTTTCGACGGGCAATATCGCAGGCGAGGGCTGGTTCCTTTCCGCAGAAATGATCGAGCTTATGCACAGCGGCGTAAACAATATAATCTGTATGCAGCCGTTCGCGTGTCTGCCCAATCACGTTACGGGAAAGGGCGTTATCGGCGAGCTTCGCCGCCGCAATCCCGAGTCGAATATTATCGCGGTCGATTACGACCCGGGCGCGTCGGAAGTAAACCAGATAAACCGCATAAAGCTCATGCTTACGCAGGCAATGCGCAAAATAAAGAACGCGGATAAGCCCGCCGCGCCCGAAGCAAAGGTTTCGGATAAATATGAAGAGCTGCTGAATGTGTAAACGTATCTGTAAATAAAATTTACATTTATTTCAAAAAACCTATTGACATTACCGGAAAAATATGCTAAAATAAAATTGTGGTAAATAAAATTTACGCAAACAGACGCACGGAAAGGAAAAAACATGGCAGACATAAATTTTTCAACAAATCCGAAACAGGGAGCAAAAATCAAAAATGGCAGCGGTAAAATCATTCTCGCGGTAGTCATAATCGTTTTAGCGATAATGGTGATCTTTAGTTGCTTCACAATAGTAAACGAAGGTTTTATCGGTGTAAAATATCGCTTCGGTCAGATCGTCGAGGACGACCTCACGGCGGGTCTGAACTTTAAGGTTCCGTTCATTGAAGAAATTGAGCAGGTGGACATACGCGAACAGGTTTACTCGACAGTTGAGGACGCTTATACCAGCGATACGCAGACCGTTCAGGAGCTTAAACTGAAGCTGAATTACAGCTACGACAAGTCGATGCTTTCGGACATTATCAGAGAAGTCGGCGTCGATAACGTTGAATCGAAGCTGCTCGTTCAGAATGTCGCAAAAATAACGAAAAATGAGATAGGCAAGGTCAAGGCGGAGGAACTTGTACAGTCCAGAAACGAGGTTCAGCAGCGTATCGAGGACGAACTGAAGCCGCTGCTTGCGGATAAGGGAATTATCGTTCAGTCGTTCGCGATTGAGAACCTGAGTTTTGATGACGCATTTGAAAGCTCGATCCAGGCAAAGGTCATTGCGGCGCAGGACGCTCTGAAAATGGAAAACAAGACCAAGGAAAAGGAAGAGGAAGCTAAGCAGATAGTCATTGCGGCGCAGGCGGAGGCGGACAGCCAGAAGCTTACCGCGGACGCGCAGGCTTATGCTATCGAAGTGGTTCAGGAAAAGCTCGAAAACAGCCCGAACTACATAGAATACCTCAAGATAACCAACTGGAACGGCGTACTTCCGCAGGTCATGAGCGACGGGATAAATCCATTTTTGGTGCTTGACAGCGAACAGTCGCAGCCGACTTCCGCAGCACGTTCAACAGCGGAATCCCAGCCGCAGGAATAATAACGATTAAAAAGCAAAACAACCTGACGCGCAGAAATGTGCGTCGGGTTTGTGCTGTTTTTATGAAAGGATTTTTATGGACTACACGACACTAAAGAAAAAGGCTCTCGAACGCTATTTTTCGGGAATGAACCCGCAGCAGCGCAAGGCTGTTTTTCAGCTTGACGGCGCGGTGCTTATAATCGCCGGCGCGGGAAGCGGAAAGACTACGGTTCTCTGTAACCGTATCGCAAATATGCTGCTTTTCGGCAACGCCTACCACAGCGACTATGTTCCGCAGCTTTCGGCGGACGACGAGCGCTTTTTGAATTTTTACATTGAGGGGCGGTATGACAACTCCCCCGAGGTCATCGGGCATCTCTCCGAGCTTATCGGATTTAACCGCGTTCGTCCGTGGAAGATCCTTGCCGTAACGTTTACGAATAAGGCTGC
>USOZ01000203.1 GCA_900556525.1 uncultured Oscillospiraceae bacterium
GAACATGATCACTTTTATAATATTACGAAATATCTCAGGGCGGGCGACCTGCTCGTTCTAAACGATTCAAAAGTGTTTCCCGCAAGAATTTACGGAACGAAGCGCCAGACGCAGGTTCCGTGTGAATTTCTGCTGCTTAAACAGCAGAGCTATGACACATGGGAGGTTATGGTTCACCCGGGAAGACGTCTGAAAAAGGGCGCGGTCGTGGATTTTTCCGACGAACTCAGCGCAGAGGTTCTCGAAACGGTAGACGACGGGAACCGCATTGTCCGTTTCGATTTTGACGGAGTGTTTTTCGACATTCTCGACCGTATCGGGCAGATGCCGCTGCCGCCGTATATAACCGAAAAACTCAAGGACAAGGAACGCTATAATACCATATATTCGCATGAGTTAGGCTCTGCGGCAGCGCCGACGGCGGGACTTCATTTTACGGAAAATGTCTTTGCTTCACTTCGCGAAAAGGGCGTGGATACTGCTTATGTGACGCTGCACGTCGGACTGGGAACATTCCGTCCCGTTAAAGAGGATAACATTCTTGACCATAAAATGCACGTCGAACATTTCACAATTCCGCAGGAAACCGCAGATAAAATAAAGGAATGTAAGGCTCGCGGAGGGCACGTTGTCGCCGTCGGAACAACAAGCTGCCGCACGCTCGAGTCTGCCGCGCAGAAATACGGCGAGGTCATAGCCTGCACAGAGGACACTGGAATTTTCATTTATCCGGGCTATGAATTTAAAGCGATCGACGGGCTTATCACGAATTTTCACCTGCCCGAAAGCACGCTTATTATGCTTGTCAGCGCGTTTATGGGGCGCGAGCAAACGCTTGCGGCATATGAGACCGCTATTCGTGAGAAATACCGCTTTTTCAGCTTCGGCGACAGCATGATGATCATTTAAGGCGGAGGTTGACATGGACTGTACATTTCACGCGGAAAACGGCGTTTTCAACTACCGCGTTGGGGCAATAATCCTCGATGGAACGCGCGTGCTGATGACAAAAAGCGAGGGGTGCGGTTATTATTACTCGGTCGGCGGTCGGGTGAAACTCGGCGAAACGGCGGAGCAGGCTGTTCTGCGGGAAGTGTTTGAAGAAACGGGTGTTCATGCGGAGATCAAGCGGCTCGGATTTGTTCATGAGAACTTTTTTACGAGCGATTTTGGCTTGAACTGCGGACTGCGTTATCACGAACTTTCGCTTTTTTACTATATCAAACCTTTTGATTACGGCTTGATAAGAAGCTGCGGCGTGAATGACGCGGGGCAGAATGAAACGCTCGGTTGGATAGACATGAAAGACTGCGGAGGAGTGAAATTCTTTCCCGAATTTTTCCGCACGGAGCTTCTCGCTCCCTCGAAAAATGTCAAAAATATCGTAACAATACAATGAAAATAATAAGAAAAAATCTTGAAGAACGCTGCCGCATTATCTGCGTGAGCGACATACACGGGCGCTGCGGAGAATTTGCCGCACTTTTGGAAAAATGCGGGTACAAGGCGGGCGTTGACTACCTTTTTATACTCGGCGACCTCGTTGAAAAGGGCAGCCGCAATATCGAAACGATACGGCTCGCGAAGTCGCTTTCGGAGCAGAGCGACCGCGTTGTCGTGCTGAAAGGCAATAACGATACGATGTGCGGATATATGGCGTTTTCGGACGACCGCGAGCGGTTCATGAAAAGGCTCGAAAGCCGCCCGAAAAACACTTTCTGCGAAATGGCGCAGACGATTGGAATAACGGATCTTGGGGACAATTTTGACGAAAAGCGGCAGAGAACGGCAGAAGCCTATTCGGACGAGCTGGATTTTCTCGAACAGCTTCCACTTGCTCTGGAAACCGACGGACATATCTTCGTTCACGCGGGCATAGAAAACCGCAGCGATTGGGAAAACAGCGATATGTGGACCTTCCTTTCCGCACCGTGGTTCCTGCGGAGCAGTCACCCTCTCGAAAAATATGTTGTCGTCGGACATTTCCCGACCTATAACTTTTCTCGCTCGGGGAATACAAACTTCCCCATAATCGACAGGGAAAAGCGGATAATCGGCATTGACGGCGGCTGCGAGGTGAAATGGGCGGGGCAGCTCAATGCCTTTATAATAAACAAAAACGGCGGCGAATACAGCTATGAAACGGTTTTTATGCCGCTTTCGGACGGAAAAACCGTTAAAAAGGATTGGGTCAGCCCGAATACCGTGATTTACTGCGACTACGAAAAAGATCACCTTGAAATTCTCGGCGAGGACGGCGATTTTCTACAGGTTAAAATAATCAGGAGCGGAAAAGTCGGAAGGATACCGAAATGTATGACGGGAAATTGGAACGGCGCGCTTCACGGCTGGATAAATCTGAACAGTTTCGTAAGCGCAAAGGTCGGCGAAACGTTCTATCAATACGGAAATATCGGAAAATATGCCTTCGGAATCCATGAAAACGGACAGGTCGGAATGATTCCGCAGGATTGTATATGAAAGGAAAATTATGGGAAACAGCAGCTTTGAAATTCTGAAAACCGAAGATCGCGCCCGCAGAGGCGTTTTCACAACTCCGCACGGTGTTATACAGTCGCCGTTTTTTATGAATGTTGGCACCTGCGGGGCGATAAAGGGCGGCATTTCGTCGCTTGACCTCAAGGAACTGAAATGTCAGGTCGAACTTTGCAACACATATCATCTGCACGTTCGTCCCGGCGACGACGTTGTGTATAAAATGGGCGGACTGCACAAATTCATGAACTGGGACAGACCTATTCTTACCGACAGCGGCGGATTTCAGGTGTTCTCTCTCGCGAAGCTCCGCAAAATAAAGGAGGAGGGAGTAACTTTCCAGTGTCACCTCGACGGACACCGCATTTTTATGGGACCCGAGGAGAGTATGCAGATTCAGTCGCATCTCGGCTCGACGATTGCTATGGCGTTCGACGAGTGCGTTGAAAATCCCGCAAAATACGACTACGCGAAACATTCGGTCGAGCGCACAACGCGTTGGCTGGTGCGCTGTAAAAAAGAAATGGAGCGGCTCAACTCTCTTCCCGAAACGAGAAATAAAAAGCAGCTTCTTTTCGGAATAAATCAGGGCGCGACCTTTGACGACCTGCGCATAAAGCATATGCAGGACATTGCCGCGCTCGACCTTGACGGTTATGCCGTGGGTGGACTTGCGGTAGGCGAGCCGACCGACGTTATGTATCATATCCTCGACGTTGTGCTGCCGTATGCGCCCGTTGATAAGCCGCGCTATCTCATGGGAGTTGGAACGCCGACCAACATAATCGAAAGCGTTGCGCGCGGGATTGATATGTTCGACTGCGTTATGCCCAGCCGCAATGCCCGCCACGGTCATCTTTTCACCCAAAAGGGGATAATCAACCTCAACAACCGCAAATATGAGCGCGATCCGCTGCCCATCGACCCGGAGTGCGACTGCCCCGTGTGCCGGAGCTTCAGCCGCGCCTACCTGCGCCATCTGTTCACGGCGGAGGAGATGCTGGGGATGCGTTTGGCGGTGATGCACAATCTGTACTTTTACAACAAGCTGACCCAGCGCATCCGCGACAGCCTGGACAATGGCACGTTCGACGAGTTCCGGGCCGAGTACAGTAAAAAACTGGCGGAGAAGATATGAAACCTCTTGCCAAAAGGCAAAGAACTATGTATAATAACATCAATTTGATTATAAAGGAGTAACGTTCCATGATCCAAATCGCTTACGCAACTGCTGACGGCACCGCCACCACCGGCGGTATGGGTTCTACCGTCTTGATGATCGTCCTGATGATCGCCATCTTCTACTTCCTGATGATCCGCCCTGAGAACAAGCGGAAAAAGCAGGCCGAGGAGATGCGTAACTCCCTGAAGAAGGGCGATTGGCTGACCACCATCGGCGGCGTGTATGGCCGTGTCGTGGCCATCACCGACCGCACCGTGGTCATCGAGACCAGCGAGGATCGCGTCCGCGTGGAGTTCCTGAAGTCCGCCATCGGCTGGCTGCGATACGCCCGCCGCAGAAGCAGGACAACGCCAGGCTGGCACACACCGCCGCAAGGCCGCCGAGGAAGCTCCCGCCGTGGAGGAAAAGACCT
>USOZ01000204.1 GCA_900556525.1 uncultured Oscillospiraceae bacterium
AGAACTCCATTATTACGCCGCCGTCGGGAGAGGGGGTAATGAAGCTGTCGTGCTTCTCGGCTGTAATGCCTGTGAGCGGCTGGAACCAGTGCGTGAAGTGCGTAGCACCCTTTTCAACAGCCCAGTCTTTCATTGCCGAAGCAACCGCGTTTGCAACTTCGCTGTCGAGCTTTGCGCCCTCGTCAATGGTCTTTCTCAATGAATTGTAGACCTTAGAGGATAATCTGGCTTTCATCACTCTGTCGTCAAAGACCATGCTTCCGAAATAATCCGATACTGTTTTCATCTGAAATTCCTCCTTGATTTCAAAAGCGAGGCAATGCGCCGTACTGTTCTTCCATGCGCCTTAACGCATATATAAGAACGGTATAATCGGGACGCCATTGCCTCGCTTATTGTTGATATGAGATTTTTAAAAGAAAAAGAGCGTCTTAGAGCATTACTACTGCTCCAAGACGCCATTGCCTTTTCACAAGCTTTATTATACTCCGCAACATACGTTTTGTCAACCCCTTTTTGCAATTTTTTTCAGAAAAAATTGCAAAAATTTTAAATTTGGCTTAACAATGCGGTTTTTCGGCAAAGAAAATCTTTTTTTGAAAAAAGCTATTGACAAATTTGTTCTCGAGTGCTATAATTCATGTGTAATGAGCAATGGCGTTCATTCAAACAAGGAATTTTTATCCCTGTTTGAATGAGCGCCTTTGTTTTTTCAAAGGATTTATTGCAATTTACATTTTATATTATTGCAGAATATCCGACAAAGAAAGGAAGAAAGCTATGAAACTTGAAGGTCAGGTTCGTATCCCGTCGGGCTGCGCGATTTCGGCAGTAATCTCCAAAGAGGGAAAGAAAATGACGGGAGAAAAAATCATCGAGAGTATGCTCCCGATGCACGACCGTTCAAACGGTCTGGGCGGCGGCTTCGCGGGCTACGGAATTTACCCCGAATACCGCGATTTCTATGCGTTCCACATCTTCTTTAACGGAAGAAGCGCGAGAAAGGAATGTGAAACCATATTAAAGGAAGGCTTCGAGATAGTGAACGAGGGAACTATCCCCGTAAAGAATATGCCGAATATCACGGACGTTCCGCTTATCTGGCGCTATTTCGTCGCTCCGCTCGCTTCCGTTGTCGCAAGGCTCCAGCTCGACGAAAAGGAATATGTAACCCGCATGGTAACGAAGATCAACAACGAGGTTGACGGCGCGTACATATTCTCCTGCGGAAAGAACATGGGTACATTCAAGGCGGTAGGCTTCCCCGAGGATGTTGGACGTTTCTACAGACTCGACGAATACGAAGCGTATTCATGGACGGCGCACGGACGCTATCCCACGAACACCCCCGGCTGGTGGGGCGGCGCGCACCCGTTCGCAATGCTTGATTATTCAATAGTACACAACGGCGAAATTTCATCATACGACGCAAACCGCCGTTTTATCGAAATGTTCGGATATAAATGTTCACTCCAGACGGACACCGAGGTCATCGCATATATCGCGGACTATCTTTTAAGACGGCAGGGCTTGTCGCTTGAAGAAACCGCTTCCGTTATCGCCGCGCCGTTCTGGAGCACGATAAAGGGAAAAGACCCCGCCACAGCCGAACAGCTCGGCTATCTGCGCAAGGTCTACTCAGGATTGCTCATTACAGGTCCGTTCTCGATCATTCTTGGCTTTAACGGAGGTCTTATGGCGCTTAACGACCGTCTGAAGCTCCGTTCAATGGTAGTCGGCGAAAAGGACGACAAGGTATTTATCGCGAGCGAAGAAGCTGCGATACGCGTAATGGAGCCGAACGCGGAAAATATCTACGCTCCCATGGGCGGCGAACCCGTCATTGTAAGAGTGAAAGAAGGTGCATATTGATGTCAGTTTCATATATCGTTCCCGAATTTGAAGTTATCCGCAATCACGACCGCTGCATTGCCTGTCGCGTATGCGAACGCCAGTGTGCAAACGAGGTGCATACATACGACGCGGACGGAAAGGTAATGCTCAGCGACGAGGCAAAATGCGTTGACTGCCAGCGCTGCGTTTCCCTCTGCCCTACCCACGCGCTGAAAATTGTGAAAAACGACTGCGCATTCCGCGAAAACGCGAACTGGCAGAGCGATACCATTAAAGAAATATATAAGCAGGCGAGCAGCGGCGGCGTTCTCCTCTCGTCAATGGGCAACCCGAAGCCGCTCCCCGTTTACTGGGACAAGATACTCATAAACGCTTCGCAGGTAACAAACCCGCCTATCGACCCGCTGCGCGAGCCTATGGAAACAAAGGTCTTCCTCGGAAAGAAGCCGTCCGAAATAAGACGCGACACCGACGGAAAGATAAAGACCGACCTTCCCCCGCAGCTTGAGCTTTCAATGCCCGTTATGTTCTCGGCAATGAGCTACGGCTCGATAAGCTATAACGCTCACGAAAGCCTTGCGCGAGCTTCAAAGGAGCTCGGAATTTTCTATAACACAGGCGAGGGCGGACTTCACGAAGATTTCTACTGCTACGGCGACAATACGATTGTTCAGGTCGCTTCGGGACGTTTCGGCGTTCATGAAGAATATCTTAACTCGGGCGCAGCCATTGAAATAAAAATGGGTCAGGGCGCAAAGCCCGGTATCGGCGGACATCTTCCCGGTGCGAAGATCGTCGGAGACGTTTCAAGAACGAGAATGATACCCGAAGGCTCCGACGCTATCTCCCCCGCTCCGCACCACGATATTTATTCAATCGAGGACCTGCGCCAGCTCGTCTACTCGCTTAAAGAAGCGACGCAGTACAAAAAGCCCGTTATCGTAAAGGTCGCTGCGGTACATAACATTGCCGCTATCGCAAGCGGTATCGCAAGAAGCGGCGCAGACATTATCGCGATCGACGGCTTCCGCGGAGGCACGGGCGCCGCTCCGACAAGAATACGCGATAACGTAGGTATTCCGATCGAGCTTGCGCTCGCGGCGGTTGATCAGCGTCTGCGCGACGAGGGTATAAGACATAACGTTTCGCTCGTTGTCGGAGGAAGTATTCGCTCCGCCTCAGACGTTGTAAAAGCTGTAGCGCTCGGCGCGGACGCGTGCTATATTGCGACGGCTGCGGTATCGCAACACAGCGCCCCGAGCTTGTAAAGCGCCTTAACCCCGACATCGGCTCGGAAAGACTTGTAAACCTGCTTACCGCATGGAAGCATGAAATCAAGGAGCTTATGGGCGGCATGGGCATAAACTCCATCGAAGCACTGCGCGGGAACCGACTTATGCTGCGCGGTGTCAATATGACGGAAAAGGAGCTTGAGATTCTCGGTATCTCACACGCAGGAGAATGAAAAGAGTATATGTGAACGAAGAATGGTGCTTAGGCTGCCATCTCTGCGAATATAACTGCGCTTATGCGAATTCCGGTATAAAGGATATGGTAAAAGCGCTAAAGGGCAAGGAAATTTTTCCGCGTATTCACGTCGAAGGCGACGATAAGATAACCTACGCGGTTTCCTGCCGCCACTGCACAGACCCAATGTGCGTGAAAAGCTGCATTTCCGGCGCGCTCCACTTTGAGGACGGCGCGGTTTGTATCGACCACGACAAATGCGTCGGCTGCCTGACCTGTATTCTGGTGTGTCCCTACGGCGCTATCGCTCAGGGAGAAAACGGCGCGGTTCAGAAATGCGAACTTTGCCTAAAAAACGCAAACGGCGCTCCCGCTTGCGCGGCGGGCTGTCCGAATAACGCAATAGTATACGAGGAGAGGTGAAAAACGTGAAAAAATATGTTATTATCGGAAACGGAACAGCGGCTGCGGGCTGCGTCGAGGGTATCCGCAGCATTGACAAGGAGTGCGAGATCACCGTTATTTCCGCCGAAAATCACCCCGTTTACTGCCGTCCGCTGATTTCCTACTATCTTGAGGGAAAAACCGACGTCGAGCGAATGAAATACCGCCCCGACGATTTTTATGAGAAGAACGGCTGTAAGGTTCTCTACGGAAGAGAAGCGAAGCGTATCGACGCGAAGAACAAAAAGGTAACGCTCGACGACGGCGAAACTATCGAATACGACGCACTTTGCAGCGCAACAGGCTCGTCGCCGTTCGTTCCTCCC
>USOZ01000205.1 GCA_900556525.1 uncultured Oscillospiraceae bacterium
CGTCAGCACTCTTGCCGCTTTTTGCAAGCTCGTTCGCACCGTACTGGCTCAGCCCCGCGCCGTGTCCGTATCCCTTTGTAACGAATGTGAACACTCCGTCTTGGTAGGAAACCGTGAAAGCGGTCGAGCGAAGCCCGAAAATCCGCCATATATCCCCGCCCGAGAACAGATTATCCCCGATTTTCAGCGAAATAACGTAGCCGTCCTCGTTCGCGTTGACCTCGCTGAACCACTTTCCGTAATCGGCGGGTGTCACAATGTCGCTTTTGTAGGCGACAAGCGCACAGCGGACTATGAAAAATATCTCCCGAACCTCGAAAAAGCTGCGCAGTACGGCAAAACTCACCCGATAACCTATGAAAATGCGCCGGCGTTAAGCGCCTCCTGCTCATAGTCGAGAGGTATCTGCGCGGCAAGGCAGCCGACGAGATATTCCCCCGCAGTCATGGTTCGCACCTCGCCCGTCTGCGAGATAAGGACCGTAAAATTTTCGGGAAGCCCGTCCGTCGGCTGTGCAAAGGCTGTCCCACCCCCGCAGAGCGGCAGCAGAACGCACGCCGCAATGTAAAAAAATGCAATAAAAAGCCTGTCCTTCATTTTTGCCCTTCCTTTCCGTGTTGTTTTTATCATTTATATTGACTTAACCGAAAAAATATACTATAATAAATTTATAAGCGTTTTTTGAAAGGACTTACCGATAATATGAAAAAAGGACTTCCTATTCTGATAACTGCGGTTTTCGGGGCTATCGTCTGCTCTGTTATCCGTTTTTTTCAGTATGTTACAATTCTGGATTTTGAAACGGGATTTTTCACCCGAGAAAGCGGCTTTGCGGGAACGATAATATACGCTGCTCTTGCGCTGTTCGGTGCGGCAGTCGTTTTCCTCGCGATTTTCGGCTTTAAGCGCGGCTGGACGGCGACCACCGCCGCCTGCGACGGGCTTGGCTCAAAAGCGACCCTTATTCAGGGGATATGCTGGCTCGCGGCAGCCGCAGTACAGTGCATAGGCTTTATCAACAGCGACGGCATCTCCCTCATAGGCGGGATAATTTCCGCAGTTTCGCTCGCGGCAGTCGGCTTTCTCCTGCTAAAAAACAACGTTCCGCCGAAAGCTGCGGGGCTTATCAATCTCGTTCCCGCACTTTGCCTTTTTCTCCGTCTTACGAGATTTTTCAGCTCCGACATTATCATAAAAAGCCATTCCGAAAGCCTTATTCTGCTGCTCGGATATGTCTTTGGAGTACTTTTTCTTGCGTCAATGGCGCGGTTCTTTACCGGACTCGAAACAAAATACGCAAGATTACGCGAAGTAATGACCGCCTGCTTCACGCTTGTGCTTACTCTCACGCACGTTATCGCCCGAACGCTCGGACTAAGCAGAACAGCCCCGAGGGTGTCGGCGGCTTCTCTCGCGGCTCTGTCGCTCGGCTGGCTGGTTACCGTATGCTGCTTTTCACAGCGCAAGAGCGCGAATTTCATCTCCGAAAAAACCGACGACACGGAGGAAAAGCTTGAAAAAAAATAAAAAAGTTTTATCGACAGTCCTTGCGGCGGCGATTTTTGCCGCGGGGGGCTGTTCTGCTTCGGTAGAGGGACTTTTAAGCCCGCCGAAGCTCGACGAAGAACAGTCCGCGATATACGAAGCCCTAAAAAACAGCATGGGCGGCGACATTCACCTGAAATATCCGAAAAGCGGACAATACCGAAGCGCTTTTGTCGTTCGCAACATTGACGACGAAGAAACCGAAGAAGCTATCGTGTTCTACGAGGCGTCGAACGTTTCTGACGGCGGCTCTTCGCTGCGGCTGAACTTTCTCGATATGGAGGACGGCAAGTGGGTCTCGGTATATGACTTTGCCGCGCTCGGGAGCGAGGTCGAACGCGTTCAGTTCGACGACCTCGGAAACGGCGAAACAAGCATAATCATTACCTATACCATTCAGAATTCGTCGGACAGCGCCACAAGCGTCCTGCGGTATAAGAACGGCGTTCCGACAGAGGTCTACAAAAGCCGCCATATGTATATGCGCCTGCTCGACCTGAACGATGACGGGACTGACGAAATGTTCCTCATAAACGGCGACAGGACAAGCGGAACAGCCGCCGCGTATCTGCTTGGCTGGATCGAACCGAACAGCTTCGCCGTGATCTCATCTGCGCCCCTCAGCGGCAGCTTCTCAAGCTGCAAAAACGTTCTTCTGGGACAGTGCGACGCAGACGGCTACCGCGCGATATTTATTGATTACGCCCTTTCGGACGGAACTTTCGGAACTGACGCGCTCGTTTGCTATGACCGCAGGATCTCGGCAGTCAGCGGCCTTTCCGAGCTTATAACCCGCCGCACGAACAGCTATACCCCGAATATTTGCTCGCAGGACATCGACGGCGACGGAATAATCGAAATTCCCGCTACCGCCGTTTTCCCCGGCTATGAATACCTCACCCGCAACGAGCAGATGAATATGACCGCGTGGTACCGCCTCGAGGGACAAGGCTATTCCGTAAGGCTCGACTGCCTTTCGTATATAAGTATGCGCGGAGATTACGTCCTGTTTATCCCGACGCGCTGGGAGGGGCGGATAACCGCTTCCGTCTCGATTTCCGACGGAACAGTTTCGTTCAGCGAATACGACAGCCGCAAGCGTGAAGCGGGAGAAACGCTGCTCACGATATGCTCCGTTCCGACGGGGCAGACTGCACCCGAGGGGTATACCCCCTACGGCAGCAGCGAAACGAGCGGGTACAGCTTCTACGTTAAAAATAATAAGTCCGAATCCTTTGCGCTTACCGACGCAGAGCTTGCGGACTGCTTTAGGATACTTTCATAGGGGGTGTGCGAATGAAACCGAGAAGAATACTCGTCTGCGAGGACGAGGACGCAATACGCGACTTTGTTGTAATTCATCTGAAGCGTTCGGGATATGAAGTTTACGACGTGAACTGCGGAGAAAAGGCGATAGAGGCATGGAACCGCGGACTGCGGTTCGACGTCGCTTTGCTCGATATAATGATGCCAGGTATAGACGGCTGTCAGGTGTGCCGTTTTCTGCGCGAACGCAGCAGCACGATCGGGATAATAATGCTTTCGGCGAAAACGCAGGAAATGGACAAGGTAAACTGCCTTATGATGGGCGCGGACGACTATGTTACAAAGCCGTTTTCGCCGTCGGAGCTTGTCGCGCGCGTCGACGCGATATACCGACGCGTAAGCATGACTATCCCCGAAGCTGAAACATGCGCCGAGGCGGACAGCGGTCCTTTCCATATCGACCGAAAAAGCCATGTTGTATACAAAAACGGCGTAAATCTTGAACTTACGCAGATGGAATTTAACGTTCTCGACTATTTTATCCGCCACAAAGGCGACGCTATCGACCGCGAAACGCTCCTGCGGAAAATCTGGGGCGAAAGCTATTACGGCGACGAAAAAATCGTTGACGTGAATATCCGCCGCCTGCGCATGAAAATAGAGGACGACCCCTCGAACCCGCAGTATATCCGTACTGTATGGGGCTTCGGCTATATCTGGGGCAGTGAAAATAAGGCGGATACGCAATAAAAAAGCGGACGAAAACCGCCCGCCGAGAAATAGTTTTAAGTTTACTCCGTCATCGCGGCAATATTCCGCCGCATTATCGAAATATAGGTTTCGCCCGCTTCGAGGTCCTCGTCCGAAAGACTGTGGCAGGAATGCATGAGCCGAACCTCGCCGCCGACAGCCTCGGCTATCGTTTTCGCGACCTTTTCGGTTGAAAATTCAATGTGATATATCACCGACGAGCCTGTTTCCTTTGCCTTTTCAATAAGGAACGTCAGCCGTGCGGCGCTCGGTTCGCTTTCGGAAGAACAGCCCGAAAACGCCGCGTAATATTCAATGCCGTAATCCCGCGCCATGTATCTGAACGGGAAACGGTCGCCGAAAATCAGCGGTTTTTCCAGCTTTTTCGCCGCGTCGGAAAGCTCGCCGTCGAGCTGTTCAAGCTCGCCAAGGTACGCCGTAAGCCCCGCGCTGTACTTTTCCGCGTTCTGCGGATAAGCAAATGGTGTTGCAGAAAGCAGCAGAGTCTTGGTGCTGG
>USOZ01000206.1 GCA_900556525.1 uncultured Oscillospiraceae bacterium
GATGCACGCGTGCGCGCGGTGGGGTTGGGCGGCGTTAGCGTAAGCGGGGGGCGGTATGGCATGGAGAAAGCCGCGGGTTCAAATCCCGACCCAAATAACAAAAATAAAACGCATAACCCTTACGGGTTACACGTTTCATTTTTGGTTGGGATAGCGGGATTTGAACCCACGAATGACGGAGTCAAAGTCCGTTGCCTTACCGCTTGGCTATATCCCAGAGTAAGGGGAGCGGCTGCTCCCCGTTTTGTAAAAAGCATTACAGTTCGATCTTGCCATAAAGAGAAGCATTCTTCTCGGTGTCAACAGTTTCCTGAGAATAGGTGATCGGTTCTGCCTGTGTGCGCTTGTATTCGCGCTCAAACGAAGTCGAGAAGCCTGTGGACTGGCGATAGCTCTTGCCTGCGCCGCCGGTGCGCGGTCCTCTTCCTCTGCGGTCGCCCTTGCCGTTGTAAGCGGGCTTTGCCGTTGCGGAGATAACAACCTTGCGGAAAGGCTCTTCACCTGTGGAATGGCTGTATACGCCCTCGATTTCGGCAACCTTGCTGTGGATAATGCGTCTTTCGTAGGGATTCATGGGTTCGAGAGTAATTCTTCTGCCCTGCTTTAATACGCGGTGAGCGGTCTTTTCGGCAAGCGCTTCAAGCGTTTCGCGGCGCTTTGCGCGATAGCCGTTGCAGTCAACCGAAATGCGGCAGTAGGATTCCTCGGTCTTATTTGAAGCGAGGATCGTAAGGTACTGGAGAGCGTCGAGCGTTTCGCCGCGGCGGCCGATAACTACGCCGAGTTTTTCGCCTACAATGTCGAGAAATACGGTTTCACCGTTAAGAATCGTGTCAACGTGGAAATTCTCAACTCCGAGTGCCGTAAGTACCTTTGTGAGGTACTTCACCGCGTTCTTTACCTTAGCGGTCTCAAGCAGATTGATACCGTCAGCGGGAGCGGTAACAGCCTGTTCGGGTTCGTCGAAACTCTGAGCGGCAGCTTCTTCGGGTTCGGAAACCGCTTCTGCTGCTTCTTCAACAACAGGGTCGGCAGCGCTCGCTTTAATTTTGAACTCGCCTTTTACGCTGAACAGCTTTTTTACGGGCTTTTCGAGAATTTCAAATGTAATGTCGCTTTCGGAGATGCCGCACGCCTTAAATTCGTTTATCGCCTGTTCTTTTGCGGCTTCTTCAGTCTTTGCCGAAAAAATCTTTTCCATAAATAAACGTCCTTTCGTTAAAAATCATCGTCCTCGGGGGATTCGGTGTATTCTTCGCCGTATTTTTCAGCGTCCGCCTTTCTCGCGGCTTCGAGCTTCTTACGGTTAAGTTCCTTTAATTCCTTTTGTGACAGTTCAGAAAGACGGTTTGTGCGCTCCGTCTTGTTTCCGTCCGCGTCAATTTCAACGACAGTCGCTTTCTGCTCCTTCTGCGCTGCGGCAGCTTCCATCTTCGCCTTAGCTTCCGCGCGTATCTTGTCGGACGGCCAGAACTTATAGGTTATAAGTGACTGGAGTATACCGAACAGGTAGGATACCGCCCAGTAGAAACCTGCGCCGGCAGGAACGCTGAACGAGATCCAGAGCGAGATGAACGGCGTGATGAAGTAGATAGCCTTCGCACTTGCAGGCTGCGAAGCGTTCAGTTCGGGGTTCTGCTTCTTCATGAGAACCATCATTACAAGGCTCTGAGCGAGAGAGAACACGAACGCGATAACGGGGATTATGATAAGCGAGTTGAACGCCCATGTCGGCTGGTCAAGCAGATTTATCGGACCGAAGTGCATACGTCCGTCGAGCGTTGCAACGCGGCCGATAAGCTCTGTGCTTATGTCGGGGTTAGCCTCGAAGAGCGGGTGAGTCGTTTCGTCCTCGAATATTTTAAGTGCGCGGAGTTCGCGGTAAAGCGAGCTGCTGTTGTAATAGTTGCTGTGGATAAGGCTCAGATTGTTGCGGACAACGTCCGAAAGACGCGACGACTTAATGAGCGTATTAAGCTCTTCATCCGTGAAAACGCCGTAGGTAGCGAGATCTTCTGTTGAAACGGTCACGTTGCTTTTCGCTTCGTCGAGCTTGAATTCAGCGTCGGTCGTAATGCGGTTGTTTGTTTTCGTTCCGTTTTCGTCGGTCGTTTCAACAAAGGTTATGCTGCCCGCGTCGGTGCGGAATTCGAGAACCGCAGCCGCGTCGTCTGGATTTGCGAGAATTGTCTTAGCAATATCGATCTGTTCCGCAGTTGAAACAACGGCGTTGATTTCCTCTGTCTTGAAATGCTCCATATGGGTCATGGGCTTATAAACAACATCGATGACGCCGAACAGGATAAGGAACGTAATAAGCATCGTTCCGCAGCCGCCCGTCGGGTTATAGCCTTCTTTCTGGAGCTTCGTAAGTTCTTCCTGCTGCTTTTCGGGATTGTTCTTATACTTGGTCTGGATCTCCTTGACTCTCGGCATGAACATCTGGGAAAGCGCCTGATTTTTCTGCTGTTTAAGGTTAAGCGGGAACAGCGCCGCTTTAATAATCAAAGTAAAAAGAATAATAGCCCAGCCGAAATTCTGCACGAGCGCATAGCACGCCCACATGATATATCCCAGCGGGGTTCCGATCAATGAATAAAGCCAGTTAATAGTAAATCACCCTTATCTTTTGTCAGTCGTGTTTTTTCCGAAAAAAGCAAAACGTTTCGGGCACGGGGTCGTATCCTCCCGCGCTGAACGGATTGCAGCGAATAATTCTTTTAATAGTTAAATAGCCGCCCTTTATGGCACCGAATCGGCTTATAGCAGTAATTCCGTACCGCGAACAGGACGGAGTAAATCGGCAGCAAGGCGGCAGTATTTTCGATAATGTCAGTTGGTAAAGCCGGATAAGTCCGATAAGAATATACTTCATGACAAAGCCCTCGGATATGAAAAATCCCGTAAGCGCCGTAAAAGCGGCGTTTTCACGGGTTTTCTTTTGTTTCGGGCGAGAGAAGCGGCATGAGCTTTGTCTGCATGAGCCGAAGAACCTTCGTCGATTTAAGCGAGGGCGTCTGGCTTCTTGCAACAAATACAAGGTCATAACGTTTTGTGGTCGCGCGGGACAGGTCGTGGTCGAAAAGGCGGAAAGCCTCGCGTATCACACGGCGTGCGCGGTTGCGCGCAACAGCGTTCCCTATTTTTTTGCCCGTAACGATTCCGCAGCGGTTCCTGCGCCGTTTATTTTCCCTGAAATAGCAGACGAAAGCATAATTGACGCAGGTTTTTCCTTTATTATAAAGGAAGCGGAATTCACGGTCTTTTTTTATGACAAAAAACCTTTTGGAATATTCTCCCATAACATTAGTATGTTAAGGATTTTCTGCCCTTTGCGCGTCTTCTTGCGAGAACCTTACGGCCGTTAGTGGTCGCCATTCTTTTTCTGAAGCCGTGTTCCTTTTTTCTCTGAAGCTTCTTAGGCTGATATGTTCTTTTCATTTTTATTACCTCCGTTATTATTTTTGCCAGACGCCGCCGAATTGCAACGCCTATAGCTTAGCCATATTATTATAAACAATTCCGGCGGTATTGTCAAGAGGGTAACGCGAGGTTTAAACGACTTTTTTTCGCTTTTCGTGCAATTTAGGCAATATCAAGTAAAAAAATACCTGCATAGCGCTGCAAAAAGAACACAAATTGTCAAAAAAAATTAACCGTAAAGCCGCATATTCGTCAAACGTGATATTGCAAAGCACTAAATAATATGGTATAATCCTCTATGTATCACAAAATGAACGGAGGCTTTTTATGCGCAGAGCGGACAGGCAGGTCACTGACATTAACGAAATTCTCGGGATACTCGGCGGCTGCGAGGTATGCCGACTGGCATTTTCGGGCGAAACGCCCTATATCGTGCCGATGAGCTTCGGGTATTCGTATGAAAACGACATTCTTACGCTTTATTTCCACTGCGCAGGCGAGGGCGAAAAGCTGCGCCGGCTTAACGCTTCCGCAGCCGTCTGCTTTGAAGCGGACAGGGGTGCGAAAGCGTACGGCGGAGAAAGTCCCTGCTCGTGGACGACCTCCTACGAAAGCGTTATCGGC
>USOZ01000207.1 GCA_900556525.1 uncultured Oscillospiraceae bacterium
GTAGCCAACTGAATTATTTTCTGCCGAAACAGGCCTGAAGTCAGTTTTTTCTTGAAAGTATAATTTCCGTTCTCTCTAAAGCGGGACTTGTGGACGGCGTAAGAGGAAAAGGCGGCGGATACCGCCTCAACAGAAAGCCCGAAGAATACTCCGTCGGAGAAATTCTAAAGCTCACCGAGGGCAGCCTTGCTCCCGTGGCGTGTCTCGACTGTAAGCCGAACAAATGCGAACGCTCGGAGAACTGCAAGACCCTCCCGATGTGGGAAAAACTCGACGAGATAATCTGCGATTATCTTAACAGCGTTACCCTCGCAGACCTGCTAAAATAAACACTTTCCGCGATTTTTTAAATTGCGGTAAAAATTTTTCTTAAAAACCTATTGACAAGATAGGATTATAGTGCTATAATGACAGCAATACATAAGAAAGGGCTGAAAAAACGATGGCGTACATTTTTACAAGGCTGCTTCGTTCAAATTTCCGCAACGGGCGAATGTGCCGATGTTGATTCTCACATTTTAAATAACGAAAGGAATTAACAGAAATGAGTAACTTTAAATTTGAAACTCTCCAGGTACACGCAGGTCAGGAAAAGCCCGACCCCACAACGGATGCTCGCGCGGTTCCGATTTACGCTACAACGTCATATGTTTTTAAGGATTCCGACCAGGCGGCTGGTCGCTTCGGACTTACCGAGGGCGGAAATATCTACACCCGCCTGATGAACCCGACCTCCGATGTTTTTGAACAGCGCATTGCCGCGCTTGAAGGCGGAATAGGCGCTCTCGCGACAGCCTCCGGTTCTGCGGCGATCTCTTACGCAGTACAGAATATCACCCGCGCAGGCGACCACATTGTTTCATCGGAAAACGTCTACGGCGGAACGTACAACCTCTTCGCGAATACGCTCAGCGAACAGGGTCTTGAAACGACATTTGTTGACCCGTCAGACCCCGCGAACTTTGAAAAGGCGATAAAGCCGAACACGAAACTGCTCTACGCGGAAACGCTCGGCAACCCGAATTCCGACATTCTCGACATTGAAGCTGTTGCAGAGATCGCGCACCGTCACGGTATCCCGCTTATTATCGACAGCACGTTCGCTACCCCGTATCTTCTCCGCCCTATCGAGCATGGCGCGGACATTGTAGTTCATTCGGCTACGAAGTTTATCGGCGTTCAACACGCAGCGAAAGTGTTTCAAGTCCCTGTAAAAGCAGGAAAGAGTTAAACGGGGAGATAGTCGCGCCCTGATCTCTCATCAGCGTTGTGCGCATTTTAAGGATATAAGCGGCATTTCCGCACGCCTGCGTGAATACTACGCCGTGATAAGAGGGGTTCGGTTTTGAAAGTCCGGGGAACTTGTCGTTCTGCGCCCAGTCAAACTTACCCGAGTCAACGCCTACGCCTCTCGCAAATGTTGCGGACGTTAAATCGCTGGTTATCCACCCCGCGTCAACAACTCATTCGCAACTTTCCGAAAAAGCGCTTCTCGAAAGCGGAATTACTCCCACGACTGTTCGCCTTTCTATCGGAACGGAACATATTGACGATATAATTGCAGATCTTGAGCATGGCTTTGATGCCGTAAAAAACATTAAATGATAAAAGGAGAAATCATCATGAACGTATATACTTCTGCTGACCAGCTTATAGGAAAAACACCTCTTCTCGAACTCACACACATTGAAAAGGAATATGGATTAAAGGCGAAAATTTTCGCTAAGCTCGAATATTTTAACCCCGCAGGTTCAGTAAAGGACAGAATCGCAAAGGCAATGCTCGACGAAGCGGAGGCTTCGGGAAAGCTCAAGCCTAACTCCGTTATTATCGAGCCGACAAGCGGCAACACAGGTATCGGTCTTGCTTCCGTCGCAGCGGCAAGAGGCTATCGCATTATCATCGTAATGCCCGAAACAATGTCGGTTGAGCGCAGGCAGCTCATGAAGGCTTACGGCGCTGAACTGGTTCTCTCCGAGGGCGCAAAGGGCATGAAGGGCGCTATCGCAAAGGCTGAGGAGCTTGCTAAGGAGATTCCCGACAGCTTTATCCCCGGTCAGTTCGTAAACCCCGCAAACCCCAAGGCTCATTTCACCTCGACAGGTCCCGAGATCTGGGAAGATACCGACGGAAAGGTTGACGTTTTCGTTGCGGGCGTAGGCACAGGCGGTACTGTTACGGGCGTAGGCGAATTCCTCAAGTCCAAGAACGCGGGCGTTAAGGTCGTTGCTGTTGAACCCGCAACTTCTGCCGTACTTTCAACCGGCGTTGCGGGCGCACACAAGATTCAGGGTATCGGCGCGGGCTTCGTTCCCAACGTTCTCAACACAAAGGTTTACGACGAGATCGTTCCCGTTTCAAATGAGGACGCATTTGCTATCGGAAAGCTCATCGGCAAGAAAGAGGGCGTGCTTGTAGGTATTTCCTCGGGCGCGGCTGCCTTCGCTGCAATCGAGCTTGCAAAGCGCCCCGAAAACGAGGGCAAGAACATCGTTGTTCTCCTCCCCGACACGGGCGACAGATACCTTTCAACTCCCCTTTTTGCAGATTAACAAACAGATAACTGAAATAATGTATAATGAAACGGCTTTGCAGATATGCAGAGCCGTTTTTATACTCAGCACCAATTAAAAACTATACAAAAAATCGAGTATAATCTTGCATATAGTGGTTATACGAAGATTTTTTGTCTATAGTTTTATTGGTGATTAGTATTATATCACGTTTACGCGGCGCGGTCAATGACAGAAGGGTGAAAATTCCAACAAAAAGTCCGCAGACGTTTTTGCCTGCGGACTTATATACTTATATGATTTTGTAGCAGTCGCCCATGAGTTTCATATCACATTCGCCTACGCATTTTATCTTATCTTTTGCATATAAATGCTGATAACGGAATTTACGATATGCCTCGCCGTTCCATATCTCCTTTAGAGATTGTTTGTTAGTATCACCAAAAACAATTTCATTATTGAAGTCTTCCATGCACATGGTAGCTTCTCCGTTGGATTTTATTGTCATTGTCATCCACGGATGCTTGCATATTTCAGACCAATGGATCGATTTGGTTCCGTGGAAGTCCTTACGATACCACTGGCAATCCTCGCTTTTGAGATAAATATACACATCAAGATCCTTGAAAGCGGCAAGCAGCTTATCAAAATCTTCTTTCTGATGTGTTCTGTTGAGGTCAAGCATTGTGATTACGACCGTAGTGTTAAGGTTATGCTCTTTTTTATATTCAAGCACCTGTTTGATTTTTTCGTAACTTACACTGAAATTTGATGCTTCGCCGCGGATTTTCTTATGTTCCTCGTCATTTACGCTTTCAATAGAATATTTGATATAGTCAAGCCCGCTGTTAAGCATATCGTAGGTTCTTTCAAGGTTAATATTGGCAGGATTGCAGCTGAAATATGAGTAAAAGCCCTTATCATGCAGCAACTTTACATATTCTGCCATATGTTTATCCAACAGAGGATCGCCGTAGCCGTGAAGCTGTATTACTTTTGGTATTATATACAGAAAGAAATGATTTTCGCTCATTTCATTTTCATATATTCCATAGGTTTCCTCACAGAATTTTTTCCATCTGTTCCATTCTTCCTCGGTATGTGGTCTGATTTGATTTACAACATTACAGAAAGTGTCATAACTGATGTCTTCGTTCGGACGTGTCATCATTGTGGTTCTAGGACACATCTTACAGCGCATATTGCAGCGGTTTGTGGTTTCAATATTGTATACAACCGGGTCTTTGCTGCGAATGGCCTCCAACATTTCCATCATTTCATCGGCGCTGTATTCCTTTTCCTTGTCAAGCTCAGATGTGAGCTTATGAAATGCCATGTAAAAATTGATGTCTAACATAATTTACTCCTTATAAAAAATATTTTTATGATATTCGCAATTTAAGATGTTCGTAAATCATATGATTGCATTTTTAGGGAAGTGCTGATTAAATCGGGTATGCAGATTACGCAGACAGATTTTTCGCAGGCGGAAGCCGCCCCCAGGATTGCACGAAAGTGACG
>USOZ01000208.1 GCA_900556525.1 uncultured Oscillospiraceae bacterium
AAGCAGGCTTCTATCAAGGTAAATATCCGAATAAGTCTTTGGCACGGCATCAGCCATATAAACCCATGCCGAAACTCCTATATGCTCTGATATGTTAAATAAACCGTACATTACGCCACGCTTGTTAGAGCCTGTAATTACCAGTGCATTAGATATTCCCTGATAACCACACGCAGCGAGCGCATCACCGCTTACAAACTGCATCTGATAACAGTCCCATTTTAATTCCCCATTTTTATATAGACCTGACACATCTATCTTTCCATTAGCAGCAAGTGCATTAATAATACGATTGCTGCCTGCAGTTCCGGCAATTACAACATTACCGGATAATGAGGAACTGTCACTTACAACCTCAGGCTCATGACCTGTTACTGCTTCAACATCACCTGCAAACTTGCCGGCTATTATCTCCAGTCCGCAATATTCGTAACCATCTGCGCTGCTTATCTCTTCATTTTCAGTATCAACATCCCCCTTAGCCGTCCCCGCACCCCCTGCCAGTAAAAATCCGTCCGTGCTGCCAAGTATACTGTCACTATTCATTACATGCATATCCTTATCTCCCATTTCCTGTGCTGATGCTTCCTTAATGCCGGCACCACTGTTTAAAAGCCCCTAAAACGGGCTTTTTATTTTTTTCCGATATTTACTCCAGCTCCTCTATCGGCAGGGTCACGTTGCTAAGCCCGAAGTAATAATTGACGGTTTCGGCTGTGAATTTATAAACGCAGTAATCCTCGTCGTCTATCCCTTTCGGATAATACATTTCAAAACCCGGGCGCCACAAAAATTCCTTTGTCGCGCGGTCCGTGCAGACCTCGATAGTTCCCGTAAAAAGCGCACCCTTATATTTATCCTTCGTGTCGTCAACATAGTAAACGCACGCTTTCGGGTTGTTCAAAAACTGTTTTACGCGCTTCGAGCTTGTGTTTGTCGAAAAATAATGCACCCTCATGCTTTCGTGCTCGAGCGAAAGCATACCCTTTATCTGCGGAAATCCCTCCGCGTTTACCGAGCCGACATAAGCGACGTTCGCTTCTCTGCGGAGCGCGCAGATCTCCTTTTTGTAATCCTTATTCATGATGATCCTCCCTTTCTGTAAGATTTTTAAGCACTTTCCCAAGGCTCTTTTCAAAAGCGAGTATTTCACTGTCGCTGAACCCCCTGTAAAAAATCGCGTTCATCTCCGACGATACTTCGTCATAACTTTTTTTCAGTTTTCGTGCATTTTCGGTCAGCGCTATGCGTATCGTCCGCCTGTCAGACGGGTCGCGGACGCGGGCGACATGACCTTGTGCTTCGAGCCTGTCCAGCATACTCGTGAGCGTGGTTTTGGCAAGCCCCGTTTTGTCGGAAAGCTCGCTTATCGGAATATTGTCATTTTCCCAGAGGACGAAAAGTATGCGCCCCTGCGCGCCGTTAAACTCGTCTATCCCGCGCTCTGCCAGCAATTTCTCAAAAATCCTGCCCTGTATCTGCTTGATTTTAGTGATATAAAATCCGCCGTTCGTTTTTTCAACCACGTTTTCACCCCCCTACCATATAGTATAATACTATATGGTACTATTTGTCAAGAGGTTTCTTTAAATTATATATAACAAAATTTGAGGAGGAAATTATATGCAGAAAAATTTCAGTAATCCCGCATTGACCCGCGAATATCTCGTAAGCGGGCTTCGGCGCATAGGCGTTGAAAAGGGAATGACGCTCGAAGTTCACAGCAGCCTTAGCAGCTTCGGCTATGTCGAGGGCGGCGCGCAGACCGTTATTGCCGCGCTTAAAGAAGCAGACGGCAAGGACGGCAGCCTTTTCATGCCGTCGCTGCGGCTTAGCGGCGGTCTGCCTCTTTCGGACGAGGATAAGCGCATGGGAATACTCCGAAAAATACGTATCTTACCCGAAAACAGGACGAAAACCGCAATGGGAGCGGTCACCGACGAATTCCGAATGTCGCCCGACACCCTCACGGGCGGCGGAGTAATGCAGATATCGGGCTGGGGAAAGCACGCCCGTGAGGCGGTAAACGGAGGACTTGACTTCGCGCTCCATAACGGCGGAAAAGGACTGCTTCTCGGGGTCGATATTTACAAGCTGACCGCCATGCACTATGTCGAAATGTATCTTCCCGAGGAAATTCGTGCGATTTTCGCGCCGAGCGAGGAAGTGAACGAAAAATATCCGCCCGAAGAATGGTTTATCGAAACCGGCTGCCCGCCCGTGGCGGCGTGGTACACGATTCAGAACATGGCGCTTGAAAAAGGCGTGATAAAAACCGACAAGATAGGCGGCTGCGGCGTAATGTTCTTCGATTTGTACGACGTTGTTTCAATTTATGAGGAACAGCTCATGACCCGCCCGTTCGAGCTTTACGGACTGAAATAAAAAGGCAAAACCGCACGGCTGAAACCAACCGTGCGGTGTTTTTATTTTCTGTTTTTAAGCCGCTTGTCGCACTTTGTAGCGAGATATGTGCCGAGACTCTGAAAAATCTGAACAAGAATGATAAGGAAAATTACCGCGAATATCATTACAAGGTACTGATACCTGTAATAGCCGTAGTTTATCGCGATCTTTCCGAGTCCGCCGCCGCCGATTATGCCGCTCATCGCGGAATATCCGAGAACGGTCGTTATCGCGATCGTCGCGTTTGAGATAAGCGACGGAACGCTTTCGGGGAGCATTACCTTTACGATTATCTGAAAAGGCGAAGCGCCCATGCTCTGCGCGGTTTCGATAATATTCGGGTTCACTTCGCGCAGGCTTCCCTCGACAAGTCGCGCGATAAACGGAAACGCCGCGATAACGAGAGGAACGACCGACGCGGGAGTTCCTACGGCAGTCCCGACGATAAGGCGCGTCAGCGGGATAACCATTATCATAAGAATAAGGAACGGGACCGAGCGCAGCAGGTTTATCACAATGTCCAGCACACGCAGAATCCACTTAGGGATATGCAGTATCTTCCCGTTTTCGCCCGCGACCATAAGAACGCCGAGCGGAAGCCCGATTATTACAGCAAAAAGGGTGGAAAGAACCGTTACATAAAGCGTTTCCCATATCGCGAGCGGGAACTGATTAACGAGAATATCAATAGCGTTGCGGAAATCCTCGGAAGCAAAAAAATCACTCATTTTCAGCAGCTCCTTCCGTCTTTGAATTTCTCACAATTTCTTCGGCATGAACGTCGGGTATGCGGCTGAGATATTCGACAGCCTTAGCGAGCTGTTCTCTGCCGCCGGTTATTCCGAGAAGCATATTTCCGTACGCCTTGTCGCCGAGGCTGCGCGTTGAAGCGCCGAGAATACTTGCCGTTATGCCGCATTCAAGCGCCATTGTCGCGATAAGCGGGGTCTTTGCCGCGTCCGCGCCGTTGAACACCACGCGCAGGAGCAGCTCATTGCCGCTGACCGCTTCGGCAAGTTCATATCCGTCGGGATAAACGAGCCGCTTTGCCGCTTCGGACTTCGGCGAGGAGAAAACCGAGCTTACTTCGCCCTCTTCGGCGACCTCGCCGCCGTTCAGAATGGCTACTCTTGTGCATATCTGTTCGACCACGCTCATCTGGTGCGTGATGATGACGACGGTGATGCCGAGCTTTTTGTTGAGGTCGCCGATCAGCTCGAGGATCTGGCGCGTGGTCTTGGGATCGAGAGCGCTCGTCGCCTCGTCGCAGAGCAGGACCTTGGGGTTCGTACGGAAAGCGATGGTTGCACAACAACAAGCAATGGGGAAAGAAAAAGGCATCGTGATGGACGGAAGGGACATTGGCACGGTCGTATTCCCCCATGCGGAGTTAAAGCCGTTTGTCACCGCCTCTCCGGAAGTACGTGCGCAACGCAGGGGAATACAGCACATCCGTGTTGGCAAGCTCTTTCTCTGCGTGGTTGATGGCATTGACCACTCCGAAGCAGAAGCCGGAACCCTTGTCTATTTGGGGCCAAACGGAAGGGACAGCCATTGTGGTCGAGTCGGTGGAAGATTTGGACAAACTCGACTTCACACGGGATATTACCCTCTTCTCCC
>USOZ01000209.1 GCA_900556525.1 uncultured Oscillospiraceae bacterium
AGGCGGAAAATATGCAAGCAAGATGCGT
This sequence comes from uncultured Oscillospiraceae bacterium, assembly GCA_900556525.1. GTDB lineage: Bacteria > Bacillota > Clostridia > Oscillospirales > Ruminococcaceae > Ruminiclostridium_E. The sequence goes on from USOZ01000209.1 coordinate 29, forward strand.
GCCGCGATTTATTCAGTGCTTCCTTAGGCTTCGAGCGTCCGCGAAAGCGTTATCGCGAGAACGTCGTCAACGGACGGATTTTTCACATAATAGTTGGCGGTCTCAACGCGTCTGTAGACCCCGTCGTCGCCAAGCTGGCGGGTCACGACGCAAACGCTCTTTTCGCCGTTTTTACTAAGTCCTATCTGTCTTTCAACGTCGAACGTTGCGCGGAAAAGGTCGCGGTCGTCGGGGTGCATTGTCATTGCGGCGTGGGAGATAAGGTCGGTATAAACGCCCGTCGAGGGGCAGGAATGGGTCGTAAAATTAGTGTACGCCATCATGTAGAAGCTGTTTCGCGAAAGGTTGCTGAGAATTATCAGCGGGAAGCGTGAGAAAACCGCTTCGAGAAGAAGCTGCGTGGCGCTTGCAGGCGCTTGTGTGACGAGAATATCCTCGGTTTTGCGCTTTTCCTCGGCGGTTGCGCAAAGTTCAAAGAACTGTTCGCGCGTCATCGGCTTCGCGTAAAGATAACCCTGAATTATTTTACAGTCACAGGTGCGCAGGAATCCGAGCTGCTCCTGCGTTTCAACTCCCTCCGCAACGGTGGTTAAATTAAGACGGTGCGCAAACTCGAAAACGCTTTCGAGAACTATGCGCTCCTTTTCATTTTCGCAGTTTTCGCTGAGCAGGGATTTATCTATTTTAAGTACGTTTGCGGGAACGTCTTTCACAAAACTGAGCGAGGAAAGACCGCTTCCGAAATCGTCGATAGCGACGTCGAAACCCGCCTTGCGAATGTCGGAAATAAAATCGATTATGTCCTTTTCGCCCTGAGCGAGCGCGGATTCGGTAATCTCGACTTCAACAAAGCTGTGCGGAACGCGGTAACGGTCCGCCGTGTCGCAGAGGCGCTGAACAAAATCGGCTTCGCTCGTATGCGTGCGGGAAAAATTGACCGAGACCGTGACAACGTGCATATTCTGGCGCAGGAGCTGACCGATAAAGGCGCAGACATCTTCGAGAACATACCAGTCGAGGTCGTTCACAAGCCCCGTTTCTTCGAGCACGGGGATAAACTCGGAGGGCGGGTACAATCCGCCGTCGGGCTTTTTCCAGCGCGAGAGTGCTTCCGCACCGACGAGCTTGCTTGTGAGCGCGTCGAATTTCGGCTGATAATATACCTTTATATCCTTTTTTTCAAGCGCCTGTGAAAGCAACTGACCGATATTGTCCTTTGTAAAAGTCATTGTCGCACCTCCTGTCGGAAAGCAGTTGGATTTTTCGTCATTTTCATTAAATTCCGCTTAGCCTTTGCTAACTTTTATTACATTTTACCATACATCTTCCGATAAATCAAGTGCAAAAACAAATTTTATTGCACATTTTGTAACAAAACGCGGGTTTTGCAGAAAATACACGAAAAAAGGCTCGGAAGCCTTTCCGAACCTTTTTTGTACAATATTTACTTTTCTTCCAACACCGAAGCGGCTATCTTCTGCGTTATCTCTTTGATGTGATTTGATACGATCACGTCGGCGAGCTGGTCAATGTCAAGCTCTTCCGAATAGCGTTCGTTGACAATTTCCGAAATTCTCTCGCAAAGCTCGTCGAAGTTCGGATCGTCCATGAAAGTTTCGGAAGGCTGCGGATTTTTCGGCGCATTTTCGCGCGTGAGCGCCGCCGTGGAGTACCATGTATTCGTAGGCCAGCCGTCCTCGAAGATGATATTGTGGCGCTGCGGACGCTTATCCGCAAGCTCGTCCGTTTTATCCTCAAGTTCCGCGTAAAACGACGGCTCTTTTGCCGGCATTACCGCCATAGGAGCGCGCTGCGCGGTAAAACGCAGCTGGGTATACTCATGGTCGTCCGTCACGAACGGAATGTCGTACAGCTCCCAGCCGTTATATCTTTTCAGCGGCTTTATGTATGCGCGGTTGAGCTTATAGCAAAGCCTTTGTTCCCATTCGGATTCGTTTGCGCGCAGGCTGTTGTCGGTGAAAATGACCTGAAACATACACGTTTCGTCCGAACGATCGTTCTCGCCGCCGTTCAGCCAGAATACAAAGTGGTATTCCGTCCTGCGTTCGAGCCGCAGCATACCGTTTGTTATCTCTGACCAGTCCCAGCCCCAGTTTCCGAGCGAAACAACTTCCGTCAATCCTTCGCCGAACAGAGCTGTAATAAAAAATCTGTCGAAGACCGTTGTTTTCTGAACGTCGGGGTGCTTCATCCATTCTTTCGGATCAAAGAAAAGGTAGTTGACCTTTTTTTCTTCAGCTTCGGTAGGTTGGGTGTTGATTATATTATCCATAATAGTATCCTCCATGTTTTCACACGTCGGACAGTCATTAAGTCGGATAACCTTACCCGCGTTTTCGTCGGGTAAATAAACTGCCCGACCTTTTTTTACAAGCCCTCTGGCTCGTTTCTCATAAGTAAAGCCTATTTTTTCGCCGCTGCTGTTAATAACCGTTATGTTGGGCGGCTTATTTTCGTTTTTTGTCATGGGTGTCTCCCCCTTAGAGCTTTTCCGCGCCGTCAGCGATTTCTGCGGCGCCGCGTTTTTTGTTATGGGTGCGCCTCCCCAACCGTGATTATAGCATATTTTATGCGAAATTGCAAGAGAAAAACTTTTATAAAACACATAAAATTCAGGATAATTATGCTTTTTTCATTCGCACAAAAGATTTTTCGCTTTTCCCCCTTGTTTTTTATCCGCAAAAGTAGTATAATAGATTGGTATAGGTATGCCTCCTTAGTTAAATGGATATAACAAACCCCTCCTAAGGGTTAGTTATCGGTTCGATTCCGGTAGGGGGTGCCACTTTCGGCGCTTTGCCGCAGATTTTTCACGGAGGTGCGCGATGAAATTCCACTTTAACCCGAAATACACCCAGATAGCGGTATATTCCGTAATTGTTATCGTACTGAGCGGTATTATCCTTATCGCCGCCGTGGATATCCCCGATTTTAAACAGCTCGGCGATCTTATCGGCTCGTGTATCGCTCCGCTTGTATGGGGCGCGGTAATTGCCTATCTGCTTAATCCGGGCGTGGATTTCTTCCAGTTCCGCATATTTAAGAAATGGCAGCAGAAAGCCGATTCGCCGAAAAAACGCATAGTTATCCGAAACGTTTCGATATTTATCGTCGTGGTGCTTGCGCTCGGACTGCTTACGGGGCTTATGTTCCTCATAATCCCGCAGGTCACGAGCAGCGTTACGGGTCTTGTGACGCATTTCGACGAATATGCCGACAATTTTCTTAACTGGTCGAGAAACACGTTCTCGGAACAGCCGCAGATTATTGCCGCTCTCGAAAATCCGCTTGACCAGATAAACGCGTTTCTGAACACCTCTTGGAGCGATATTTCCGAAACGATAGTTTCTTTCGGGAAACAGATCGGCGGCGGGCTTCTGAATTTCATTTTCGGCTTTAAGGACTTCATAATCGGCTTTATAATAGGCATATACATTCTTTCGTCGAAGGAAATGCTGAAATCGCAGGCGAAAAAGCTGATTTTCGCGTTTTTCCGCAACTCCCATGCGCAGAATATCCTCCGCATAACGCGCCGCACGAACGACATTTTTGTTCACTATCTCACGGGTATACTTATCGACGCGTTTTTCGTAGGCTGCATGACGTTTATCGGCGCTTCGATAATCGGCACGCCGTATCCTCTGCTTATGGCGGTTATAATCGCCTGCACGAACATAATCCCGTTCTTCGGACCGTTTATCGGCGGTATCCCCGCCTGCTTTATCGTCCTGCTCGAAGATCCGATGAAAGCGATATGGTTCGCGATTTTTATGGTTGTGATGCAGCAGTTCGACGGAAATATAATGGTTCCGCTTATTCAGGGCGACCGAACGGGCGTTCCGTCCGTATGGGTGCTTGTTGGGCTTATCGTTGGCGGCGGACTTTTCGGCTTTGCGGGAATGCTGCTTGCCGTGCCTGTTTTCGCCGTGCTTTATATGCTGTTTAAGGAATTCCTGAACTCGC
>USOZ01000210.1 GCA_900556525.1 uncultured Oscillospiraceae bacterium
ACGGGCTTGCCGTCTACAATCATGCTCTTTACCGCGCTTGTTCGTATTCTCACAATTCCAGTCCCCATTTTGCTGTCAAAAATTTGCATAACGCACAAGAAAACTCCCCCTGAAAAACAGAGGGAGTTTTTGCTTATTGAAATCAAACCCTAAAGCGCGAAACCTGCTCTTTGAGAAGCGTTGACTGTCCGTTCAGTTCTTCGCAGGAAGCCGCGGTTTCTTCGGCGGTAGCCGAGTTTTGCTGTACAACCGTGGAAATCTGGTCGATACCCGAAGAGATCTGCTGAATTGAAGTGTTCTGCTCGGCGCTTGCCGCGGCAATTTCCATGATAAGGTCGGTCGTCTGTTTTGAAATGTCCATGACCTCTTTCATGGTGTTGGCTGTCGAAACGGCGATTTTTGAGCCCTTGTCAACGGCGGAAATCGACGCCGAGATGAGCGCTGTCGTGTTGTTGGCTGCTTCGGCGGACTTGCTTGCGAGGTTGCGGACTTCATCTGCAACTACCGCAAAGCCCTTGCCCGCTTCGCCCGCGCGCGCGGCTTCGACGGCGGCATTAAGCGCGAGAATATTGGTCTGGAAAGCGATGTCATCAATAGTTTTGATGATTTTTTCGATTTCCTTGGACTTATCCTCGATCTCGTTCATGGCGTTGACCATGTTGGTAACTTCCTGATTTTGGTAGATGATTTTTTCTTCAACTGTTCCCGAAAGTTCCTTTGCGTGTGCGGCATTGTCGGCATTTCTCGAAACATGACCCGAAATTTCGGAAACTGTTGCGAGAAGCTGCTGGATAGCGGCGGCCTGTTTTGTCGTACCCTCCGCGAGAGACTGCGAGCTGTCCGCCATTTGTCTTGAACCTGCGAGGACTTCATCGGACGATGTTCCCATATTTCCGAGCATTTCGCCGAGAACCTGCTTAATTTGTTCAAAAGAGGCTTCAATGGCTGTAAAATCTCCCTGATACTGTACGGAAGGAGTACGCGAGAAGTCGCCTGTCGCCATTGTGTTGAGGATCGAAGTTATATCGGATATGTAGCTGTTGAGTGCGTGCTTAGTTGACTGGAGCTGTACGGCGAAGTTTCCGATCTCATCATTTCCGAATTTGTTCTTAAAATCGGGAACACCGAGATTACCTCGGCTCATGTTGTCTGCAAGTTCCGAAACATCTTTAATAGGCTTTATGACGAACTTTCTCACCATTGAGATAAATACTGCCATTGAAACGGCTGTTGCAGCTACGCCGATAAGACAGCTTACTATTATTACGGTTGCGAATTCTCTGTCGGATTCAATGGAGGACGAGCCTGCGAAGTATGCGCCGACAAGATTTCCGTTCAGATCATACATAGGTTCGTAGCAAACGTAATGGTTCTGACCGAGAATTGCTGCCTGTCCCATATAGGTCTGCTTATTCTGAATCACTTCTTTTTCAACTGCGGCGGACATCGTGGTTCCGACTGCGCGGCTTCCGTCAGAATTTGTAACAGTTGTGGAATAGCGTGTATTTCCATAGAAAAGCGTTACTTCGGTAGCCGTCTGAGATTTTACATTGTCAAGCCACTCGTCCTCGGAAAGGTCAAGTCCGACAATGCAAGCGCCTATAATTTCATTTCCGTTTTTTATCGGTGCAGAGCAGAACAGAAACAACGATACGTTTTTATCTGTAAGAAGTCCCGATTTCATCGAACCTCCGCGAGCAGCCGAACTGTCAAAAGAGGAAAGAGCGTAGTTTGAACTTTTCCAGACCTCAGAGCCGGAGGCGTTCGTTACAAGGCAGAAATCGCTGTCTGTGCCTTTGTAGCTGTTCCACGCGTCGGAAATTGCAGCGGTATCCATGTTTTCAAGCGCCGCGGGCAGCGTTCCGTTCGCTTCCCAGATGTTATAAATATTTTCAAGACGAAGCGTTTCGTTAGCCATATCGTTTTTGAGAACACTGACACCCGTTTTGGCATGCTGTATAAGCACCGAGTTATTATATTCCGAGAACGAAACCACCGACGCGATAAGAGTAAGAATAACGGTAATAAAGATTGAAAGTACCGCCAATGTAATTATTTTTCTGCCGATTTTTGACATGATAATGCTCCCCCTGAAATTTCAGAAAATCTTTGTACATATATATTACCATTTTTGTCCTGAAAAGTCAACGCGAATTTCTTTTTAAAGTAAATTTTTATTAAAAACGCGCTTTATTTTGTTAAAATTTTGTGCATAATAATCAAAAACGCGTTTGCGTGTGATTCCTTGTCCTATTCTCGCGGTTGGCAGCCAAAATGCTGAAAAGTGCAGGCGGAGAGGGAAATAATTCCGTTCGGTCGGTGCGCTCAGCGGGGCTTCTGCTTTTCGGTACGTTCGGTCACGCGTTCGCTCGTGGCAGAAAGCAAAATCGGCGGACGGTGGCGCACACGCGCCGTTTCCGCCGCAGGCTTTCAGCGAAGCTGAAAGCTGCCCGTGTGCGCCCCGTCCGCCGATTGCAGCGCTGTGCAAAGGCAATCGGGCATTACGGGGCAGCCGTTTGAGAAGTGCGCACTTTCTTGAAAAAGCGAACCATTTGTACAATGAGGGGGATAACCATGAGCGCCCAGACAATAGGTTCAGTGAGGATAATGCCCATGTACCCGAGCCACGGCGCAAGCAGATACGCCGCAAGCACCTTTCCGACAAGTTCGACCGCGCTGGAAACCAGCGGCGTAATGTGGTCGCCGATACCCTGAAGAGCATTGCGGAAGGGCGAAATTATCGCAGTCAGGAAGTAGAAGAGCGTGTCTATCTGGAGATAAAGCGCCGCCGTTTTTACAGCTTCGTCAAGCTGAGTGTCGGTAATAAGCCGCGCGAGATCTTCGGCAATCGTGTAACTCGCGATAATTGTCAGTAAACTCCACGCAATGCATATCCCCGTAGCACTCAGCAGACCTTTTTTTATTCTGTCGTATTTTCCCGCGCCGTAGCATTGTCCGCAGTATGTAGCCATTGTCATTCCGAAAATTCCGAACGGAAGCATAAAAATGTTTGTTATTTTACGGGCTGCGCCGTGCGCGATAATAATAGTCTGTCCGAATTTATTGATCGCGCCCTGTAATACTACCGTTCCAAGACATACAAGACTGCTCATAAGTCCCATTGAAATGCCTGTTCCCATGAGCTGCTTGTCGAGTTTCAGGTCTATACCGAAATCCTCTTTTTTCAGGCGAAGCTGCGGATAGCGTATGTTCACATAAATAATGCAGGCAAAAAATGAGAGTGCCTGTGAAACTACCGTTGCAAATGACGCACCGGCGATCCCCATATTCAGAATTTCAATGCAGAAAAGGTCAAGGCCGATATTCAGAAATGCCGAAACGATAAGGAAAACAAGCGGCGCTGCAGTATCTCCGACGGCGCGGAGCGTGCTTGCGTAGGCGTTGTAGAACATTGAAAATGTCATACCGCCCAGAATAACGCCGATATAGGCAATTCCGTCCGCCATTCGCTCTGCGGGCATATTAAGCAGCACAAGTATCTGTTCGAGAAAAATAAGGCTCACCATCGTAAGCACCACCGAAACTGCAAATCCGAGCCGCAGTGTTGCTCCGAAAGCCTTGCGCACACGCTCCATATCGCCCGCGCCGAAACAGCGTGCGGTTATTACGGCGAAGCCGTTTGTAAGTCCGACAAGAAATCCGACAATAAGGTCGTTCAATGTTGTGGTCGCGACAACGGCAGCAAGCGCGTCGTCACCCAGACAGCTTCCGACTATCCGCGTATCGGCAAGACCGTAGAAAAGCTGAAACAAATGCCCGATAAAAAGCGGCAGCGCAAAGCCGAGTATCGCTTTTGTAGGGCTTCCTACTGTTAAATCTTTCATGGTTAAATTCCTTTGTTTTGTTCTTTTTCTGTTTGTACACTTTTTGGGGAATATGAACGGGCGGGGTGTGCTTCACGGCGAAAGCGGCTTTCTTTCGTTCACAATTGCACTGCTGTGCTTTCGGCGGGGGCCCCCTCGACAAACGTGTTGTGGGCGCTGCCGA
>USOZ01000211.1 GCA_900556525.1 uncultured Oscillospiraceae bacterium
GGATAACTATGATTATATCAACAGGTGATTATGTTGCATACGCATATGGAGCAGATGATTTAGTTACAACATTTAAAGATATAGCGTCAGAAAAAATAGAAGGAGTTAAAGTTGAAGTAGATCAGCTTTTTGAATAAAATATGTTATTTTCAGGCATACCTTTTTTATTCTGTTGACCCGAAAGAAAGACAGCTCCCGAAGCACATTTCCGTACTCCAGAACGGACAGTCGCTCGGCAAATTTGAATTCAGCGGTAAAAGCGAAGCGGAGCTTGTAATAAAAGCGGAAACCACTCCCGCGAAAAACTTAGACCTCATGTTCGTTATCGACACCACGGGTTCAATGAGCGATGAGCTTTCGTATCTTCAGGCGGAACTTACGGGAGTTATCGACCGTGTAACGTCCGACCAACAGGTCACGGTTCGTCTTTGCACCGAGTTCTACCGCGATTACACCGATGATTATACAGTTAGATCTGGAGTTTTCAACTTTAAAATTTCAAATGAAATTCAATTTCTCAACGATCAGTACGCCTCGGGCGGCGGCGACTACCCCGAAGCGGTCGTCGAGGCGCTTGAAACGGCGATACGCAACCAGAACTGGGATTCAAGCGCAACACAGCTAATGTTTTTGGTTCTCGACGCGCCCCCGCATTATACCGAGGAAAATGTCGCAAAGCTGCGCGAGCTTCTGGCTGACGCAGCGGCAAAGGGGATTCGCATTATCCCAGTAGCAGCAAGCGGAGCGGACGAGGAAACCGAGTTTCTATGCCGCAGCTTCGCGGTGCTTACCGGTGGAACATACACGTTCCTGACCGACGACAGCGGCATAGGAAACAGCCACCTTGAGCCGACTGTCGGCTATTACCAGATAGAAAAACTGAACGATATGCTCGTGCGAATAATTGAAAGTTATCTCGAATGACGATAATCCCCGTGAACTGCAGTTCACGGGGATTTTTATATAATCGGAAATTATTTTTGCGTTAAACTATGTCTTTTTCTTTGGGCGGAAACGGTTTATCAAAGTCGTTACGCCAGTAAGTATCAGCCCATTCGAGAAGAGTATTAACTGCACTTCTTGTAATTTCGGTATTTTCTTCAACTGTATCAAGCCGTTCTTCAATCTCGTCAAGTCGTTTATCAATCCCGTCAATTCGTTCGTCAATCCCGTCAAGCCGTTCGTCAATCCCGTCAAGCCGTTTATCAATCCCGTCAAAACGTTCCTCAATATTGTTAAGCCTTTCATTGATAGGTGATAACTTTTCATCAAATTTATCATCAAGTTTACTGTCAATTAAACTCGCAATCGCCTGTAAATCTTCCTTAGTAAGTGCCATAGTATATACCGCCCTTTCCGATTTTCCGCGTGCTATTATCTTAGCACAGTTTCTTAAAAAAGTCAAGTGTTATGCCCTTTAGTTTTTACAGCTTTTTCTCCAGCAGCACAAGCTGCACGGTGACTGCCGAAATATCCTTTTTTTCTGCCTTTCTTACGTTCATTTCTTTCCCCTTGCTTTTACCGCTTTTTTTGGCACTATTATATCATCGAAAGCGGAAAGTGTCAATAAAAATACGCAATCCTGTGGTTCGGCACAAATCCGTGCGTTCTTGTAATGTTGCCCGAAAACAGAAGCCAAACTTGTTAAATTTGATGAAATTTTCCAAAAAGTAAGGAAAATAGTGACAAACGCGCCGATTTGTGATATAATAATTGCGTTATTTTTTGAAGCATTACGAAAGGATCGGCAAAACATGAATTTACAGAGCAAATCCGCGCGCAGGGCTGTTGCGGCGGCTCTTACAGCTGCACTGCTGCTTAGCGGGTGTCACGAAAATACTGTCGTTGAAAACGGCGACCTCCCGCAGAGCGTTGACACGGTAAACGAGCTTACCTCAACAACTCCCGAGGAAACCACAACGGAAGAAACCACCACGACAACCACTTCCGCAGCAACCACAACCACGACTACCACCACGACAGAAGAAACCACTACCACAACGGCACAGCCTGTTGCTGTTGAAACGACCGCAGCCGTTCAGACAACGGCGGGATATACCGCAGCGCCTTCCACGACTCAGGTGCCGCAGGCTGCACAGGAAGCGACGGCAGCTCAGACCTCGAAAACTACCCGCGCTCCCAGAACGATATACATAACCGCAGCCGAACACGTCAGCGGATACCGCGGCGGCACGGATTACCCCGAACTGAAACACGACCTCGAATATATGAGAGAGCTTAACACCGACTTTATCGGCTGGTTCACCGTTGAGGATACGCCTATTGACTCTCCCGTTGTTCAGGCTATCGACAATAAATTCTACCTCACGCATGACTTTTACGGAAGGACCGACCCCACAAAAGTCGGCGTAACATTTGCGGATTATCACGTTCAGCTTTCCGAGGGTGTGCGCCCGCAGAACCTTATTATATATGGTCATAATATCCGCACGGGCGTTGGTCTTGCGAAAATGACCAACTATTACCCCAGCCGTTACGGCAGCCTCAATTTCTATTATCAGAACCCCACTATTGAATTCGAATCCGTTTTCGGCGGTCAAAGCACATACGTCATTTTTGCGGGTATGTTTGTAAATACTCAGGAAAAACACGGTTCTGTGTTCAATTACTACAAATTCTATGATTTCAGCAAGGAAAACACTTTCTATCAGTACTTTGAAGCCGTAATGGACAGAAGCGTTTTCTATAACCCCGATCTCGACATAAAACAGGACGACACGTTCCTTACGGTTTCGACCTGCTATTATCCTCTCGGAATGGGCGTAGATACGCGCTTCGTCGTTTTCGCACGCCAGATTCGTAAGGGCGAAAAGACGATCGAAGTAAGCAACGCATACATAAACCCCAGTCCTCTTTATTTCGATTATTACTATGCTGCCAACGGCGGAAGCTGGGCAGGCAGAAAATGGCCCACAAGCCTTATTCAGGGCTATGATAAGTGGCTCGAAAAGCAGAACGGCTAAGGAAGTGCTGATTTAATCAGCACTTCCATAAGTATAAAAAAGAACGGTATCGCGAGGTACCGTTCTTTTTTCGGATTTTTCCGACAACATTTCTTTATAGGTATAACCCCTTATCTCATAATTTCTCTCTGCATAAGGCTTTTACCACGGACGTTTTTTGTCCAGCCAGCCTTTCTCTTCCCAATACTTTCTTTCGGCTTCGCCGGAGCCGTTCCCGCTTTTCTGCATAAACCGCATAACGCCGAACATAAACTTTGTGTTTAAGCCCGGACGGACTTTTTTATCCGATGAAAGCTGCTTTGCAAGCTGCGTTGTCTTTTTGTTTATTTTCTCTTTTTTCTTTTCGGAAACACCTTTCCAGTTCGCCGCCTGAACGCCGAGCGCATACGTTTTTATATATGGGATTCCCCAGTAGAAAAACGTGTCGGAAATGTCCTTTGCCGCAGTTTTTGCGCCGCTTCCCGCTGCGGTCGAAATCGCGAGCGCCTTTTTCGTGAACATACACTCTCTCGGCTTATGCGGAAGCCAGTAAGTATACGTCAGGTCAAGGAATGTTTTCATTCCTGCGGAAGCGTGCAGACAATATGTAGGCGTTGTGAATATCAGCACGTCTGCCGATTCTATTTCCAACATTATCCGCATTTTTTCGGCATAAAACGGGCATTTCTTTTCGTCTTTCAGACAGGCGTAGCACCCAAGACAGAAATGCTCAAGATCACGCGGCAGGAAAAATTCCTTTATTTCTTTTTCGCCGCTCATTTTTTCGGCAACCTGCCGTCCTATCGTGCAGGAGCTGCCAACATGGTTCTGACCATGCACAAGTACAATTTTCATTTGTTTCCCTCATTCCCGTATAATTTGTTGAACTGCCGTATGTGCTGCTCAATAAGTTCGAGCGCTTCGGCTTCGCGCTGCGGTTCGCGGTCGCATAATTCAAGCAGCATATATATCGGCGAATAAAAATGCACGGCGGCGATCTTCGGATCGGCGCCGGTCAGTACGCCTCCC
>USOZ01000212.1 GCA_900556525.1 uncultured Oscillospiraceae bacterium
GAATTTTTTCTGCGGAAGCGATAGCGCAGTTCTTGTAGATACCCGCCGAGGAAACAAGCTCTGTTTTCTGCTTGTAGCACTGTATCGAATTTGTGAAAAGACTCTTTACATTTACCGTGTCCGCACCGAGTTTGCGCAGAAAAGCTGCCGCTTCAAATGTACGCACGCCCGTGCGGAGCGTGAAGTTTTTCGTATCGAGGGTTATGCCCGCGAGAAGCGCTTCTGCATGAACGGACGGTATCTTTCCCGCGTCGCCGAAATACTGGAGCAGCTCCGTAACCATTTCCGAAGCGCTCGACGCATACGGTTCGTGGTGGAAAATCGTGGCGTTGTCGATAAAGTTGACCATTTTTCTGTGGTGGTCGATAACCACGATTTTTTTCGCCATTTCAAGCAGCGCGGGTTCGTCAACGATTTTCGGATTATGCGTATCGACCACGATAAGCAGCGAATTTTCGCCGAACTGTTCTCTAGCTTGAATTGGGCTGATGAAAAGCCCCGATTTTTCCTTTTCGTTCACTCTTTCGTAGAGCTTTAGGGAAAGGGTGGTGTTCTTGTCGATTACGGCGAAAGCCGTCTTGCCGAGCCGACGTATCGCACTTGCAAGTCCCACGGACGAACCTACGCTGTCGAGGTCGCTGTTGCGGTGACCCATTATGTATACGTCGTCGGAAGCCTCGATCGCTTCAATAAGCGAGTTGGCGATAATACGCGTTTTTACCTTTGTATGGCGTTCGATTCCCTTTGAAACGCCGCCGTAGAACTCAAATCCGTTTTCGGTCTTTATGGCTGCTTGGTCGCCGCCGCGTCCGAGCGCCATATCAAGCGCCTGACGGGCGAATTCCTCGCTTTCGACAAGCGTTTTTCCCGTTCTGCCGATACCTATTGAAAGGGTTACGTTCATGCGGTCGTTCACTTGGATTTCGCGCACCTGATCGAGAATTTTCATTTTCTCCTCGATCATTGTCTTTACATATCGCTCCTCAACGACTGCCCAAAAACGCTCCTTGCTGTATTTGCGCAGTATTCCTGACGTTCCGCTTATAAAGTCCTCAAGCAGCTTGTCGATATGAACGGTTATATTCGCCGTTTCGCTCTCCGCACTTCCGCTGAAAAGTTCGTCATAGCTGTCTATGATGAACACCATTACGACGGGCTGCGACATACGCTTTTCGATTTCGAGCGTGCGAAGCTGGGTGATATTTCGGAAATAGATAATGTAAATTTCCTTTGCGTCCTCCTCTTTCGGAACGGTCGCGTATACCTTATAATAACAGTTTTTGTACTTTATTTCATATCCGTCGGCTGTAAGCAGCTTCTCAAAGCTGAGCTTTGTTATAACGTCGATAGAGCTGCCGTAGACAGCCTCTTCTTCAAAGCTTTTTGAAAATTCGTTGTTGAACCAGACTATTTTGTTCTTGTCGTCAACTATAACAACGCTCAGCGGAAGGTCGTTCAGCGAAACTCGTTCAAGCTGCTCGATTTCTTCGTCGATATGCGCGAAATACTGGAAGTTTTTCCGTGTTACGGTTATCAGCTTAGCGGTCGTAAAGCCCGCCGTAAGGAACACGATAGGCGCAAATATGCAGAACGCTTTCAGAGAAGCGGAATATGTGAAGATAAGCATTGCCGCCGAAGCAACGGCAAGCGCAGCGACAGAGAAAACAAGCCCTGCGTCGCGGAAATAATTCTTCATTTTTTACAACCACCCCGTTTCCGTAGCAAATTTTACAGTTCCATTATAATAGGCAGGATCATGGGACTTCTTCTCGTTTTTGAGAAAATGAAGCTGCCGAGAGCGTCTTTCATGAGGTTTTTGAGTGTTCCCCATTCGCGTATATTCGGCGCGAGATTTTTTTCCATTACGGAAAGCATCAGCGCGCGGGATTCATCCATAAGCTCCTCGGATTCGCGCACATACACAAATCCGCGCGAAACAATATCGGGTCCCGACATTATTTTTCCCGAAGCCTTATTTATTGCCGCAACGACAATTATAAGACCGTCCTGTGCAAGGTGCTTTCTGTCGCGGAGAACTACCGAGCCTACGTCGCCTACGCCGAGTCCGTCGATAAGCACGCGGCCTGCGGTTACCTGACCCGCCATTTTCATGTCAACGCCGTCCGTTTCGAGAACAGCGCCATTGTCTGCGATGAAAATATTTTCTTCGGGAATATTCAGCTGAAGCGCAAGTTCCTTGTGCTTGTACATATGTTTGTATTCGCCGTGGATAGGGATAAAGAACTTAGGGCGGGTGAGCGAAATCATCATTTTCAGCTCGTCCTGGCAGGCGTGTCCCGAAACGTGGACGTCGTACATTGCCTCGTATATTACATTTGCGCCCGCTTTCATCAGCTCGTTTACAACGCGTCCGACCAGCTTTTCATTGCCGGGGATAGGGTTAGCTGAGATGATTATGAGGTCCTGAGGAGTTATTGTTACCTGGCGGTGTTCGTTGCTTGCCATTCTCGAGAGCGCCGACATCGGCTCACCCTGACTTCCCGTTGTGACGATAACAAGCTCTTCCGGCGGAATCTTACCGATCTTGTCAATATCGACTAACATTCCTTTCGGAACGCGTATATAGTTGAGGTCGATAGCCGTCTGTAGAACGTTTATCATGCTGCGTCCCGAGACAGCGACTTTTCTTCCGTGAATTGCCGCGCTGTCGATTATCTGCTGAATTCTGTGGATATTGCTGGAGAAGGTTGCTACGATAATGCGCTTGCCCTCGGCGTTCGCGAAGAAATTGCGGAATGTCGCGCCTACGCGCCTTTCGGACATTGTGTATCCGGGGCGCTCTGCGTTCGTGCTTTCGGAAAGGAGCGCAAGAACGCCCTTATTTCCGAGTTCGCCGAAGCGCGCGAGGTCGATAATCCCGCCCTCGATAGGCGTATAGTCGACCTTGAAGTCGCCCGTGTGGATAACTACGCCTGCGGGAGTGTGGATAGCGAATGCGCAGGCATCGGGGATAGAGTGATTTACGCGGATAAATTCAACGCACATACAGCCCATTTTAACGGTCTGGCGCGGCTGAACGACTTTTAGGGTACACTGGTTGAGAATTCCGTGTTCACGGAGTTTTCCTTCGACAAGTCCGAGCGTGAGCCTTGTTCCGTAGACGGGTACATTTACCTTTTTAAGAAGGTATGCAAGTCCGCCGATGTGATCTTCGTGACCGTGAGTAAGCACGATTCCGCGCAGCTTGTCCTTATTTTTTACAACATAGGTGAAATCGGGGATAACGAGGTCTACACCGAGCATATCGTCGTCTGGGAAAGCAAGTCCGCAGTCGACGATGAACATATCGTTGCTGCATTCGTACAGATACATATTCTTGCCGATTTCGTTAAGTCCGCCGAGCGGTATGATGCGAAGCGGCGTGCTGCGCTTGGCTTTTGCGTTTGCGGCGGACGTTTTCGTATTTGCGGCAGGTGTTTTCGCGGTCTGTCTGGGCTGCTGTTTTGCCTGCTGCTGATTATCGTTTTTACGTTTGGGCTGGGGCTTTCTTGCGCGCAGAGCCTGTTCCTGCTGCTTTCCTGCGGTCTGTCTGGACTGCTTGGCGGGGCGGCGGTTCTGCTGCGGCTTTGCGGGTCTGATTTTCTCCTTGGGCTTCTGTTCCTGCGGATTCTGATTGTTATTTTTAAGCATTGCTCCTCTTTTCTTTTCAGTAAGCGATGGTGCGGATCGCGGCGTTGGCTGAAGCGTCGGAAGTGCCTGCGGAATGGAACGCGGCAGCTCCCGAAGTGTAAGGAAACCGATAGATCCGTGGGGGATACGACCCCGTTAAACTGCTTTTTCTGAAATATATCATTAACAGCTTTGAGCTGTTTTACACATAAAAAATCATTATTTATTGTACTACAAAACGCCGCAGTTGTCAAGTGGCGGCAAGCGCCCCGACAGCTGCGGCGAAAATTATTTTTTTATATTTTTATTTTTAAAGGCTGCGCTTTCACACAAAAGTGCGTGAT
>USOZ01000213.1 GCA_900556525.1 uncultured Oscillospiraceae bacterium
GATATATCCTCCCGCAGGCGCAGTGCGAACGTGTTTTTGCTGCACTTGATAAACTCGGCAGACCCGAAGCATTTGAAAAGCGCTACAGCCTCTCCGATACGCCCGTGCTTTTGTATGCTATGGGCGACGGGAACCACTCGCTCGCGAATGCAAGTGAATTTCTGCTCGGCGGGCTGCTTGCTCAGTCCGAGCGCTTCGGTCATTTCTGCGATAAGCTGCTGCGGCTCTACTTCGGTAATTCTGAGCTTTTCCCGACAGTAATCAAGGACGGCGCGCTTCCTCGAAAAACATTTTCAATGGGACACGCCGAGGACAAGCGGTTCTACATAGAATGTCGAAAAATAACGGAGGAATAAGAAATGAACGAAAATGTACAGAAAGTCATCGACCTGCGCGTTGAAAAAACTATCCGCGCGCTCGAAAGGAACAATATGCGGGGCTATTACGTCAAATCGCGCGAGGAACTTTTCTCGCTGATCGACGAGCTTATCGCAGGCGACAAGCTCATCACGTCGGGCGGCTCAATGACGCTCTCCGAAGTCGGAGTTATCGCGCATCTGAATGAGAAATACGGCGATATTTTCGCCGACCGTTCCAAGTGCGCAACTCCCGAGGAAACCGAAGAATGTTTTAGGAAAGCATTCACCAGCGACACGTTTTTCGCAAGCAGCAACGCAATAACCGAGGATGGCGAGCTGTACAACGTCGACGGCACAGGCAACCGTGTTTCGGCAATGATTTTCGGACCGAACCAGGTCATTGTCGTTGCGGGTGTGAACAAAATTGTTCATAACAAGGATGAAGCTGAACAGCGCATTGAGAAAATCGCCGCGCCCGCAAACGCTATCCGTCTATGTCAGGAAACGCCATGTGCGAAAACAGGCGAATGCGCCCACTGCCACAGCCCGCAGCGCATCTGCTGCTCATATGTGCGGCTTGGTCAGCAGCGTAGAAAGGACCGCATAAAGGTCATTTTCATCAATGAATGTCTTGGCTTCTAATGGCATAAACCGTAGCTTTCCCGCGTTTTCCGACGCGGCTCACCGCCCCGACATATTCCAAGACCTCCAGCATAAGCGAGGGGTCGGTCGCGGGGAGCAGCATGTGAAGCTCCTTTTTGGTGAATTCTTGGGGAAGTCCGTCCGGCAATAATTTGAAGTAATCCGTCTTGCTGTCAAGGCGGATTTCTTTTATGTACCGCTTAGGAATTTTCTCCTTTTTCATGCCCTTATACCGTATCCGCCTCTCGTCCTTATAATAGGCTTTCTGCTCAATCTCAAGCTGCGCAATACATATCGTAAGGTTCGGATTTGTCAGAAACTCTTTTATGCGGTAAAGTTCCAGAAAAAATTTTGACAGCGACGAATTGCGGCGCGTTGATGATGAGATTATCTCACCCGTCTGTTCATTTATAGAATAATTATGAACAATTCTCGGATACGGATACACCACCGTAACATGACAGGCTCGCAGCATTTTTGACAGCTTTCTGCCGAGCTTTGAGAAAGCCGCAGTCTGTATTTCGTAAATACCATCCTCACCCGCTCCGTCGGCATAAAACGACCCGATTTTCGCCTCATGGTCAACGTCATTGCAATAGTAGCATTTCAGCGCGTTATGTATGGTCTTTTCATTGAGAGTGCCTATCGTGCTGCGCTCGCGGGCAAGCGCTTTTTCGACTGATTCTGTGAAACGAACCGGGTCGGGTTCACCCGATTCGGGACGGATATAATCAAATTTCACAAAATGTTCACACTCGATAAAAGCAGGAACACCAAGTGAATCATTAGACCCTATCACGCCGTCAGCCGCGCTTTTCACGTCATCGAACGCGTTCTCAACCGCATAGCAGCGGTCAGAAATCGAGAACATCGAAATATCATTGTGATTGTCGCCGAAACTGACTATTTCGTCCGCTCCGAGCAAGGCTTTAAGCTGTAAGACCGCGTTTGCTTTGCTCGCCGAGCTGCTGAAAACCTCGTACCAGTAGTCATTCGTGTAAACATCACGGTAATAAACGTGAGAAAAGCCGTTTTCAATAGTGAAAACCTCGTCAAGCTCAGCCTTATGCACGGGATTTATGAACACTGCATAAAAAAATTCGCCGTCGAAAAGCCCGCTGTAGCTTTCAAGCGGACGAAGCCGCTCGTCGCCTTCCCTGTTTTTAAGGTAATTCTTTAGATTTTTCGAGCCGCCGAGATAGCTTATCCTGATTTTTCCGTCTATGAACGAATGGATCATCGGGCGTTCTTCAAGGCGCGTTACCGCCTCGGAAAGCAGCTCCGTCTGACGTTTTCCGGGGAAATTTTTTACAATAAATTCTTCCTTTTTGGGGTCGTATATGAACACACCGTTCTGCAAAATTACAGGCAGGCTTATTTTTACATTTTTCATCAGATTTCCCGCAGAATTGATGCTGCGGGCGGTGCAGTATGTAAAATTCAGACCGTTTTCGATCATATCGTTAAGCATTTCCTCCGCGCGGGGCTTCATTTTTCCCGACGAGGTCAGAAGCGTTCCGTCCAGATCACTGATATAAAGCGTCATTTTATATTCCTTTCCGAGTAATGTTATACAATATATTGTATCATATTTTCGCGAAAAATCAATACCTTTGGCAAAATGCACAAAAAACGACGTTCTTTTTTTACACCTATTTTTCGGAAAAATGTGTTAATTTTTTGTCAAAGCACTTGATATTCACGGACAAATCTTGTATAATAAGACATGGTACAAAGTATCAATTTTTTTCAGGAGGATAAATCCAATGTCAGTTAAAGTTGCAATTAACGGTTTCGGCCGTATCGGACGTCTCGCTTTCAGACAGATGTTCGGCGCTGAAGGCTACGAAGTAGTAGCTATCAACGATCTTACCAAGCCCTCTATGCTCGCTCACCTTTTAAAGTATGATACCGCACAGGGCGGTTACTGCGGAAAGATCGGCGAAGGTCTCCACACAGTAGCGGCTGATGATGAAGCCGGTACAATCACTGTTGACGGCAAGACTCTTAAGATTTATGCTGAAAAGGACGCTAAGGATCTTCCTTGGGGCGAAATCGGCGTTGACGTAGTTCTCGAATGCACCGGTTTCTACTGCTCTAAGGAAAAGAGCCAGGCTCATATCGACGCAGGCGCTAAGAAGGTTGTTATCTCCGCTCCCGCAGGCAACGACCTCAAGACCATCGTTTACAGCGTAAACGAAAAGACCCTTACAAAGGAAGACAACATCATTTCCGCTGCTTCCTGCACAACAAACTGCCTCGCTCCTATGGCTAAGGCTCTTAACGACTTCGCTCCTATCCAGAGCGGTATCATGAGCACTATCCATGCTTACACAGGCGACCAGATGATCCTCGACGGTCCTCACAGAAAGGGCGACCTCAGAAGAGCTAGAGCAGGCGCTGCTAACATCGTTCCTAACTCTACCGGCGCTGCTAAGGCTATCGGTCTTGTTATCCCCGAACTCAACGGCAAGCTCATCGGTTCTGCGCAGAGAGTTCCGGTTCCGACAGGTTCCACAACTATCCTTACCGCTGTTGTTAAGGGCAGCAACGTAACAAAGGAAGCTATCAACGCTGCTATGAAGGCTGCTGCTTCCGAATCTTTCGGTTACAACGAAGATCAGATCGTTTCTTCCGACGTTATCGGTATGAGATACGGTTCTCTCTTTGATGCAACTCAGACAATGGTTGCTCAGATCGCTGACGATCTTTACGAAGTTCAGGTTGTTTCTTGGTACGACAACGAAAACTCTTACACATCTCAGATGGTAAGAACAATCAAGTACTTCGCAGAACTTTAATCGCGATATACGAGATAAAAAATGCGGACAGTCCGAAAGGGCTGTCCGTTTTTTTATTTCATTTCATGCGTTATTATGGAAGTGCTGATTAAATCGGGTATGCAGATTACGCAGACAGATTTTTCGCAGGCG
>USOZ01000214.1 GCA_900556525.1 uncultured Oscillospiraceae bacterium
ATATTCTCTTTATCGGTGAGCTCTTTCAGATATATTATAACGGTTTTAACGCCTACGGTTACAAGTGCCTCACAGCGTTCTTTCTCATAATATGCCGCACGAAGCCGTTCGGCCGCCTGCTCATCGTTTATGTCAAGCACCTTGAATGCTATTCTGTACGGATATTTTCCGTTCAGCGCCTGCTCATAAGCCGCATCGTCCTTTGATATGGTCTTTACGATGAAAATAAAGTATATCAGATGTGCCGCCCAAACACAAGCGAGGGTTATCTGCCCTATCGGCACTCTGAACATCATCAGAAAGCCTATAGACATCATAACAGTGACGGGGATGATTATGCTGAGTTTTGTTCTAACCGTCATACCACGCTTTTGTACATAAGATTCGAGATGCTTTTTATACAGCTTTGTGCCGGTAAACCAGTTATGCAGTTTCTGAGATGAATTTGCGAAAAAGAATACTGTCGCAAGATAAAACGGCACTGTCGGAAGTATCGGAAGTATGACACCGACTGTTCCGAGCGCAAGACAAATAAATCCGAGCAGCATTAAAATTATTCTTAAAGGTTTCAATGTTGTTCTCCTTTTTCTATTCTTCGTTTTTCCTTTTTTGTTTCTATAACGTGCCTTACTGCAGCTACCGGGTGAGAAAAAATCATTCTCGGACCGGAAAAGCGCATTACACTGCGTATCCTTTCACGCATTTCGGGTTTATAGCAATGCACTTTGCAGTTCGAGCAGAATGTCTTTGTTTCCATAAACGGACATTTATCACTTCTCATTATCGCATAGTCGCTGAGTGCCTTGCATTCATCGCAAAGCCCGTTCTTGCCCGTATGATGCCGTTTTCTGCAATAAAGTGCTATCATCTGCGACACCATACGCTTTTCACGTTCTCTTTTATCGTTTACATTTCTTTTCATATCAGCTCATTCTTCCGTGTTCAACCGAATACACAGTATCAGCTATACGCATCGTGGACTGTCTGTGCGAAACAAGAACAACCGTCTTGCCTCTGCTCTGCTCTCCGAGTGAACGTAGTATTACCGCTTCATTAAGGCTGTCAAGGTTGCTTGTCGGCTCGTCAAGAAGCATAAGCGGAGCGTCATGTAAAAATGCTCTTGCAACTCCTATCCGTTGTCTTTCGCCGCCGGACAGCGTATCACCGAGTTCGCCTACAGGAGTATCATAGCCCTGCGGCAACGTCATTATAAAGTCGTGAACGGACGCTTTTTTGCAGGCTGTAATTATTTCATCGTCCGTTGCGTCAAGCTTTGCTATTTTAAGATTGCTCTTTATGCTGTCATGGAACAGATGCGTTTCCTGCGTAACATAGCTTTCCATATCACGAAGCTGTGCAGTATTGATGTCGGTTATACTTCTGCCTTTCAACGAAATATCACCGTTATTTGCATTCCAGAAACGCATAAGAAGTTTGAGAAGCGTTGATTTTCCGCTTCCGGCTCTCCGTTGGTCGCTCTAACAATGGTTTCATACGGTATAAGTTTAAGATTCTTCACGAAAAAGTACCTCCATTTTTTCATGCAACATTTGTAAGGCACTGTGTATATGATGCCATGCCGTACTTCGGCAGCGTCCGTATAGTTCCCCAATTTCCTGCTGTGTGTAACGCCCGAAAAAATAAAGGTAGATGATTTCCCTCTTTTTCTCTGGCAGAGAGGACAGGGCGGCGGCAAGCTCCCCGTTAGTGAGGATAATCGTCTGTCCGCATATAGTGACAGGATATTGCTTGTAGGGGTCTATAAAATAGTTATCTGACGTATAAAACGGATAAAACTTTTCTTCTGTGAGGTATTCAAAGGATATTTCCCTTTGCCGCCGCTATTGGAAAGCCAAAAGCAGCGGCTTTTTTACGCGATATGACCGAAAAGACTAGAAAGCAGGATATGTCATCATTTGTCATTTCTTCTCAATGTAATAACTGCATGGCATATCAAGCCAAATACAAGAGAAAAACAACCGCCGCCCAATAGTGATGCGCCCCACCCTATACCTGTCATAGTAAGAAAGCCACCAACAAAAAAGATTCCCAGACCCCAAAATATACCAACCGCATAAAAAAGTCCTATTGCCATGTCGTACTTATTAAACTGCTGTTTTTCCCTTTTTTCATCTGTTTCCATTTTTGTGATTACCTCCTTCGCAAAATCATCCATGTGGACACCAAACAGGAAGCAAATCTTTTTCAGCATATTCAAATCAGGCTCATTGATATCTCTTTCCCAATTCGATAATGCTTGTCGGGTAACATTCAATTCCTCCGCCAATTTTTCCTGTGTCATCCCCGATTGTATCCGCAGACGGCGTATCTGCTTTCCTGTTGTAATATCTGTCTGTTCCCGGTTCAAAACAGATCCTCCTTTCTGATACTGATTTTATCAATGATTTTCCGCAATAGCCAGCAAGGAACGCTTGCATTGCGCAAGAATTTAGATTGTTTTCTGAAACATATGACGAATCTTGTCTAATCGCTCATTCGGACGGCGAGGCTGTGATACAGGTTCCCCCAAAGTCTCCTGATACCCTTTTATCTCTGTTAGACAAACACTTCTCCCATTCGTGTAATAATTCAAATCACTTCGATATTCTCCAATATAACGAGCAGGAATTTCCCCCATCAAAATCACTTCATCATTTTTTTGTGACGTGCGTTCTATAACCGCATGATATTTTGGCGCGTCATGGTATGCTCGTGCAAGATATTCCTGTGGTGCAAAAAGTGTAAAGGAAAGATATGGCTCCAAGAGCTGCGTTCCCGCTTTTTTTAGTGCCTGCTCCAATACAATAGGAGCAAGAAGTCGGAAATCCGCAGGAGTGCTAACCGGACTATAATAAACACCATATTGAAAGCAAATGTTACAGTCCGTAACTTTCCAGCCATACAGCCCTTGCTCCAGTCCATATTGAACGCCTTCCATGACCGCATTTTGAAAGCTCTGGTTCAAGTAGCCAAGCGAAACTTTGCTCTCATATTGTATTCCACTTCCAATAGGAAGCGGTGTGATCTCCAGTCCAATAGAAGCCCAGAACGGATTTGGCGGCACTTCAATATGAATTGTATAGTCTACCTTTTTTAACGGCCTTTCCAAATAAATAACTGTTGGCTCTTTCATAGCGACACTTACATGATACTTTTCTTTCAGCAATGAACAAATGACCTCCAACTGCACCTTTCCCAAAAAAGACAGGATGATTTCATGTGTGACAGTATCAATTTCAAAATGCAAAAGAGGGTCTGAATCAGCAATTTCTACGAGGGCATTCAATAAGGTTTCTCTTTGTTCCGCCTTTTGGGGCGAGACAGTTGTCCGAAGCAAAGGCATAGGATCGTCAATCTGCTCCTTGCGCGGCAAAAGATTTTCATTTCCCAAAATTCCGTTTAACTCTAAATTTTCATCCGCTAAGAGGACAATTTCGCCCGGACAGGCATAATTTGCCGGAACAATTTCACCGTTTTTAGGAATATTCATTTCCGTGATTTTTACCTTTTTCTTTTTTGACAGCAAAATCATATCTCGCAAATGAAGCGTTCCCCGATACAGGCGCAGATAAGCCACCCGCTTTTTTTGTTCTGTATGCTCAACCTTAAAAACACACCCACATAATTCGGATTGGATATTCTCTGTTTCTGTAAAGAAAATTTCTGTAATAACCTCGATCAACTTTTCTGTTCCGATATTTTCTTTTGCACTTCCATGATAAACGGGGTATAAAGTACAACATCTGGTTCTCTGTCGCATTTCGCACTTTAATTCCTGGGTATCCAAAAAATCTTCTGTGATATATTTATTTAAGAGTTCATCATTCCCGGCAATTACGATATCCCATTTATCTAAATCAGAAATATCGGTCATGGTTATCTTTGGCGACAGGGAAACCTCCTGCATGA
>USOZ01000215.1 GCA_900556525.1 uncultured Oscillospiraceae bacterium
GCCGTCTTTTTCTTTAAACTCATTTACTTTTTTATTTATATAACGCATAACTTCTAGCGCAAACGGCATTGATTCCGGATCAGAATGGGATTTACCGGTCATATATTTGACGCATTCGTACAGACCTGCGTAACCAAGTGAAAGAGTTGAATATCCATCGTAAAGAAGCTTGTCGATTTTTTCACCTTTTTTAAGAGAGTTAAAGAAAAGTTCTGCGTCGTCAATTCCTTTTCTTGCTCCGTGAGTGCAGGCTTCAATGCAAGAGCCGCATCCTATGCAAAGTTTTTCGTCAAAGGCAACGTAGTCGCCAGATCCGTTGTTGCACATTTTTACAGGACACACTGCAATGCACCTTTGGCAGTTTACGCATTTTTCTTTGTCTACGGAAATTACTGAACGATATTTTCCAGTTTGTGTGTTTAGATTTGTTGTCATATCGAACTCGTTTAAAAGCGATTTAGTGAATTTGATTCGGTCAATATATAACGAAAACTGTTTTTCATCAAGTATTGATGTTTTCTATATATTTTCTATATTTTATTTATTTGTGCGCCTGCTGATTTTATTGACATTGTGCGGAAAAAGTTTATAATTATGCAGAACTTTGTAAAAGGAGTGTATAAAAATGCAATTTATTGATGGCGGAGTTACAGCTCCTAAAGGCTTTACGGCAAATGGAATACTTTGCAAGATAAAAGAAAGCAGCACAAAAAACGACCTTGCGCTTGTTTTTAGCGAAAAGCTTTGCAATGCTGCCGGCGTATTTACACAGAATAAAGTCAAGGCGGAAAGCGTAAAGCTTACAAAAGAAAATATCGGGGAATGTGTTTACGGTCCGCCCGAATGCGTCCGACAAGCCCGCGAAAATCCAGACCTCTGCGCCACATCAGCGAGTATGCTGAAAAAATATTTCGTTTCGGCTCGATAAAATCCATAATGTCACCCTCGCTCCCTTAATATTCCGTTTTGTTTTTCAACTCGCTGTACCTTTTATAAAGTTCCAGACATTCCGAGCGGTCGGTTTCAACGAAAAGCCGCTTTCTAAATTTATCCGAGCTGCGGTAAAAATCGTCGTCGCGGAAGTCGAGGATTTCCGCGTCGGAGGTGCTGCACCCGTAGAAAACCTCGGAGATATTTGCCCAGAGAATTGCGCCAAAGCACATGGGGCAAGGCTCGCCCGTGGTGTAAAGCTTACAGCCCGAAAGGTCGAACGAACCGAGATTTTTGCAGGCGTCGCGTATCGCCATCATCTCGCCGTGGCAGGTCGGGTCTTTCTGTTTTACGACCTGATTGTGACCGCGTCCGACGATAACTCCGTCCTTAACGATAACGCAGCCGAAAGGACCGCCGTCGCCGTTTTTTATGCCGATTTCGGCTTCTTCTATCGCGATTTTCATAAATTTGTTCATTTATGATACTCCTGTCAGATTACCGGCACACACAGATTTTTTGTGATTCTGTCCTCGGAAAGCGGCGGAGAAAGCAGCCCGCCCTGTATCAGCGAAATTCCGCAGGAATCAGCTGCGCGCTGTTGTGCGGGGTGTTCGATATTCTTCGCGATAACCGTAATTCCTCGGCTCTGCGCAAGACTCACCGTTGTGCGCACAAGCTCGTCATCAAAGCTGTCGCCCGAATTTGTTATAAAGCTCGTATCAAGTTTAATTAAGTCCACAAACGAGTATTTCAGCGCGGTAAGCGGGAGATATTCTCTGCCGAAGCTGTCGATACACACGCGTATTCCCATTTTTTTCAGTTTTCCGAGCGTTGCGGCAGTTTCGTTGCAGGCGAAAATGAATGCCGCTTCGGGAACCTCGATGATAAGCGCGGCAGGTTCAAGCCCCGTTTTATCAAGCGCGTTCAGAACCGCGCCCGCTATCGCTCCGCTTTGCATTTCGTGAGTGGTAAGGTTCACGCTTACGTTTACGTCCTGACCTGTTTTTTCACGCATTCTCCTGCAAAAAGCGCAGGCCTCGGGAAGTACCCAGAAGTCGATAGTGCTGTCCAGACCTACTTTTTCCATCAGCTTCATGAAAATTCGCGGCGAAACATTTCCCGCGTTTTCGCTGTGCCAGCGCAGCAGCGCTTCGTAGTGATGAATCTCATCACCGCAGAAAGCGGGCTGAAACGTAAGCTCAAAATTGCGCATATTATCGGCTATGCAGCGGCGAAGCTCCTGTTCAAGGTGATATGTAAGACCCGAG
This sequence comes from uncultured Oscillospiraceae bacterium, assembly GCA_900556525.1. GTDB lineage: Bacteria > Bacillota > Clostridia > Oscillospirales > Ruminococcaceae > Ruminiclostridium_E. Next base: position 2,202 of record USOZ01000215.1, read on the forward strand.
GTTTCGCTAAGTCCGGGGTTAAAAAAGGCGTAGGAATTTTTTCTGTATTCATTCGCACGGTAAAGCGAGAGAGTCGCCGCGCGGAACAGCTCTTCGCTCGACGAGACCGAGGGGTTAAAAGAGGCGATACCTATCGACGTTTCCGCGTACTGCTCAACTCCGTCGATAAAAAACGGCTCGGAAAAGCGCGCGATTATCTTATTCGCAAGTTCCTGCGCGTCCTGTTCGTTTTTGTTTTTCATCATCAGCAGCATTATGCTGCCCGAATAACGGTAAACGCTTTCGCCGCCTACGTCGGGGCTGCTGAGATATTCAGCCATCATGCGCAGCAGACGGTCGGTATAGCTCTGTCCGAACACTTCGTTAAGCGAGCGTGTATTTGCAATGCGTACCGCCATTGCAATGCCCGATTCGTTATCGGCGAGGGCTTCCTCGGCGTCGAGGTCGAGCCGCGCGCGGTTGCGTATGCCGAGCATATTGTCGAAAAACGCAAGGCGGTAGAGCTGTTTATTTTTTTCTTCAATTTCGCTGTCCATTCCGCAGCGGGTGATGAGGTCGGAAATGACCTGCGAAACGCTCCGTATGACCTTGCGGTCGTTGTACTGCCAACTGTTTTCGCGGGAATAAATCTCGTAGAAAAGCAGCCCTGTTCCGTCCTCGCTGCCGTATATTTTCGACACCGCAAAGGCGGTCAGCCCGGGTATCTCGGCTTCATCGCCGCGTGAGAAATAGTTGTCTGACGTTTCAAAGTTCAGCGAAAGGCGCGCAAAATTCCGCTTTATATATTCGTCAGATTCATTTCCGAGATTTTCGTTGGATCTATAGCAGTATGCGAGCCGCGCCGAGCCTTCGGTGCAGGGAAGATACGCCGCAATGCGGTCAATCCCCAGAAAGCGTGCGGTCATTTCGAGAACGCGGTAAAGCGCCTGCTGCGACTGCGGTTCTTCCATGATGACCGAATAAATGCTGTTTATGAGCATCTGCTGTTCAACGTTCGCGCCGAGCTGACGGTTTACCGCCTTCGCGTTTTCGATTTCGTTGTACAGCATTACCGACGAATGAGCAATGCGCGACATATTTTCGGCAAGCATATCCGTTATCGCGCCGACTTGCTTTTCAAGATCTCTGCGGTTCGTGCCTGCGTGTATGCTTCCGCCTGTCTTGTAGTTAAAGCGGACAGAGGCTTTTTTCGTGCAGTTATAGCGCTTAGTTCCGAAAGGTTCGCCGTCCGCGGTGCGTTCGCAGATAAGGCGGCCGTTTTCGTCGAAGAACGCCGCGTCAACGTATCCTGTGGCGGTAAGCGCGCCGAGAACGCGGCTCAGGTAATCATGTCCGAGAATTTCTTCAAGCCCCGCACCGTTGCTGTTCGCCTCGGAAATTTTCCGCTTCTGGCGTTTTTCAAATTCACCGAAAACGCTGTCGTTCGGAACACAGTCGAGGTATTCGTAAACGTCCAGCAGGATACCGCCGAAGCTCCCGTCTTTTCCCGTTTTTTCGCAGCATAGATACGCCCAATGCAGTTCGTTTTCGTATTCCATGCGGAAATGGGTGTTAAGTCGGGTCTGCGAACTTGCCGCGAAGTCGTAAAAAGCGTTCATCAGCGGCGGGAAGTCATCTATGTACACGATCTCGGACAGCGGCAGCGGCTCGGGGGGGGAAAATTCCTTTCTTTTTTGTTTTTTGAACGG
>USOZ01000216.1 GCA_900556525.1 uncultured Oscillospiraceae bacterium
GGGGAGCGTTCCGATGTGGTATTTTTCCTGCATACGCAGCACGAACGCTTTTTTCATTGTGCGCTGTATTGCGGGTATGCTTGTCAGCGCGGAGTTGAGCGAATGTCCCTTTATAATGTGTATCTTGTCGTTTCTGCCTGCGTATTCTTCGATAGGGATTTCGCGCAGACGGTAGAAAATGTCGTCGAAAGTCTTAGCCTCAAAGCTCGCGAGAACTATCCCGATGCGCTCCGCAACGGAACAGGTTATGTTTGCCTTTGCGATAACGCTTTCGTCGCCCGTGAAGTCTACGCGCCCGTCGCAGGCAGTTATATTTTCGCCGCCCGCGCGGCGAATTTCAAAAGAAAGAGTTTTTTCAAGCCCGAAATGGCAGGGAGCGGTCAGGTTATATGTCATGTGAATTCCTTTCGTAAAAAAGGGCGGGGAAGTCCCGCCCTCAATGATGATATTATTCAAAAAGCGGAGTTTCCGTTTCGTCGTGTTCGACCCAGTATGTTCCGTCGTGCTTTGAATCGCAGCTTTCGGGAATGTTGGACTGTCGGTAATATCCGACCGTTGTTTCGGGGCATTTCGACGTTGCAAGCAGACCCGTTTCGTTGCAGTAGTTCAGGACGAGCGTTGAGCTGTCGGGAGTGAAGCTAAGCTCGGTTTCCGAGTCGAAAAAGTCGATCATAACGTCGTGCCATACCTTTGCGAGCGTGCGGTAGCCGCTTGTTGCCGAGTTCAGTTCGTGGTTATCGTCGTAAGCGATACGGTAGCAGGCAACGTATTTCGGGGTAAGTCCCGCAAAGAGGAGGTTCGACCAGTCGTTAGCAGTACCGGTTTTTCCGATAACCTCGACATTATCGAGTCTTGCGTGCTTACCTGTGCCGTATTCGTCCTGTACGACCTTGAGCATCATGCGGTTGGTTATCCAAGCGCTGTCCTCGCCGATAGCGCGCTTGCCTATAGTGTCCTGTTCAAGGACAACGCGGCCGCTGCTGTCGATAACCTTTGAGTAATAATACGGCTTATAGTACATTCCGCCGTTGCCGATGACCTGATATGCGGCGGTAAGCTCGGTAAGCGTCGCGCCGTTTGTGAGAGCACCGAGCGCAAGGGGCGAATATGCAACGTCGTTTACGCTGTCGAGGTGAGAAAAGCCGAGGTCGTTTACCATGTGGTTGAACGCATTTGTAAGCCCGATCTTCTGCATTACTCTTGCGGCGATAGTGTTTGTGGATTTCTGAACGGCATACCACACGGGGTAGTAATTTCCCGAGCCGAAGCCTAATTCCTGATAGTTATGCGGCCAGCGGATCGTATTGGTCTCCTCGTCAAATCCCGAAGTCGCAGCGTGTGCGTCGTCACCCGCATATTCCGCGCGAATACGGCCCGAAGAGTCTTTCATAAACGTTGAATATGTTATAAGATCCATGTCTATCGCGAGAGAATAGTTTCCGATAGGCTTAATTGTCGAGCCGATGGCGCTTACCGCCTGAGTTGCGCGGTTAAAGCAGTTGTTGCCCGGCTTTTCGCCTATTCCGCCCGCAATAGCCTTGACGTTTCCGCGGTAATCCATTATAACGAACGCGCCCTGAAGCAGATTTTTGCTGTCGGCGGGAAGAGTTTCGTCATAAGCTGTGAGGCAGAGGTAGGGATCCTCGAATTTTTTAGACAGGGTATCCTGCATTTCAATATCCATGTTCAGATACGCGGTATAGCCGCCGCTGCAGAATTTGTCCCACGCCGCGTTGTAGTCAATATCATAAAGGTCAGCCATATCGGTCACAATCTGGTTTATCGCCGCGTCAACGTACCAGTTCTGAGTAACGGTATAGTTACCCCCCCACTTGTACGCGAGTGCGGAAGTTTCGCCGATAAGCTCGTCCCACGGAACGTCCTGATAATAGAGATCCTCTTCTTCCTGATTGTCGTAAATTCCGTAGTATTCGTTATATCTCTCGTCGGTATAGCCGTAGTAATCGCCCTTTACGGGAAGTCTGAAATGAACCTGCTCGTTCAGCGCGTCCTCGTATTCCTGCGTGGTTATATAACCCGCGTCGTACATATGGCTGAGCGCGTATTCCTGACGGGTGCGCGACTGCTTGAGGTTAGCGTAGGGGTTATAGTTCGACGGAGAACGGACAACGCCCGCAAGTATCGCCGCCTCGGCAATCGTAAGCTCGTTTACTTCCTTATCGAAATAATAGTACGCCGCCGAACCTATTCCGTAGGCGGGTCCGCCGAAGCCGATACGGTTAAGATAGCTTTCGAGAATGTCGAATTTTGTGTACTTATTTTCGAGCGACAGCGCGCGGAAAATTTCGCGGAGCTTTCGTCCGATAGTCGTTTCCTTATCCTTGGTTATGTCGCGGACAAGCTGCTGTGTTATCGTCGAACCGCCCGCAGTTCCCCCCGAAAACGCTGCCTGTACCGTAACGGTCAGGGTACGTTTCCAGTCTACGCCGTCGTGTTCAAAGAAACGCTCGTCCTCAACCGCGACGAATGCGTCGAGAACGTACTGGGGAATGTCCTCAATATCGACCCAGACGCGGCTTTCATCGCCGCTTATCTGTTTTATGAGCACGTCTTGTCCGTTTGAATCGCTTGCGTAAATGAAGCTGGAATATGAAAGCTCGACATCGGTAAGGTCAACGTCAAAGCTGCTCTCGGCGAACTGCATAACGTAGACGGTGAGCGCCGTTGCGACAATGCAGAGCGTTATAACGAGAATAAGTATCATGCAGAGAAGGGTAGTTCCTATCGCCGCACAGCATTTTCCGATCTTCTGGAGCGGGGTCAGCTTATGCGAATGGCGCGGGGATTTTCTGCGGGAAGTGTTCTCGGAATAATCCTCGTCTTTTACGGATATATATTTTATTTTTTTCTTGTCGTTCATAAATACTTCCTTTTCTTTAAAGAATACGTATATACTTCTATATTATAGCACATTCAAAGTCAAATGTTAATAGAAAAATGAAAATTTCGCGAAATTTTTTATTATTTCAGGCTGCCGCCGAAGCGTTTGCGGCAATTTTTGTTGAAATCCGACAAAAAAGTTGACGAAACGGGAAAAGTCTGATATAATTTATAAGAAGTAATTTGAAAGGAAACGCTTTATATGAAGCATATTTTTATAGTAAATCCCGCAGCCGGCAAGGAGGAGTTCAGAAACGACCTTTCCAGACGGCTGCACTCAGTCAGCGCCGATTTTCAGGTCTATCTCACAAAAGCGCCGAAGGACGCTACCCGATTTGTTCGCAAATACTGCTCCGAAAACAGCGAGCCTGTCCGCTTTTATGCCTGCGGCGGCGACGGAACGCTCAGCGAGGTCGCGGCGGGAATTGTAGGGTTTGAAAACGCGGAGCTTAGCTGCTGCCCGTGCGGGAGCGGCAATGATTTTGTGAAATATTACGGTGGCGAGGAGGCTTTCCGTGACATTGAAGCGCTCATAAACGCGCCCTCGCACCCGATCGACCTTATAAAAATAAACGATACATATTCGCTGAACGTGGTCAATTTCGGTTTTGACACGCACGTTGCGAAAACGATGGAGAAAGTGCGCAACAAGAAGATAATCGGCGGGAAAAACGCCTACAACACGGGCGTTTTCTCGTCTGTGTTGTTCGCGATGAAAAACCAGGCGGAAATATACGCCGACGGCGAGCGGCTCAACCCCGACGGAAAGTTTCTGCTCTGCACCGCCGCGAACGGGAAATATGTCGGCGGGGCGTTTCAGTGCGCGCCGCGCTCCGTAAACGACGACGGACTTATGGAAATTTGCATGGTAAAGCCGATCTCGCGCTTTAAATTTGTGAAGCTGCTGGGTCCGTACACTGCGGGAAAGCACCTCGACGACCCCAATTTCAAGGACAT
>USOZ01000217.1 GCA_900556525.1 uncultured Oscillospiraceae bacterium
ATGCGCATTGCGCGCGGCATAGGTCACAACATGGCTTATCTGCTGAAACTGCGCGAGCAGAGCGACCTGCCGCTTCCCGAACCGGAAGAAAAGGTAATGTTCAACTATATCCGATAAGAAAGGAATTTTATCATGGCTGAAAAGAAAATACCGCAGAGAAGCGAAATAAGCAGCGAGTTCAAGTGGCGGCTCGAGGACGTTTATCCGTCTGACAAGGCGTTCGAGGACGCACTTTCCGAAGCGGGGACATATCCCGAAAAGATTGAAGCGTTCCGCGGAAAAATCGCGGCGAGCGCCGAGGAACTGCTGGCTTACCTTCGGCTTGACGATGAAATAACCGAAAAAATGCGCGACCTGCTCCATTACGCAAACAGAAAGAGCGACGAGGATACGCGCGTGAGCCTGTATTCGGGCTACTGCGAGCGCACGGAAGCTCTGCTTACCGCGATAAACAGCGCGGCGGCGTTTGCCGTTCCCGAAATCCTCACGATTTCCGATGAAAAAATGGAACAGTTCATGCGCGAGCAGTCGGGATTGAAGCTGTACGAACTGTCATTGAGCCGAATTTTAAAGCGCCGCGAGCATATCCTTTCGCCTGCCGAGGAGCGCATTATCGCAATGACGGGCGAAATGTCGAATACGCCCAGCACGGTTTTTTCCATGCTGGACAATGCGGATATGAAATTCCCCGACGCGGTGGATTCCGAGGGAAAAGCTCACCAGATAACCCACGGAAGCTATATCCCGCTCATGCAGAGCGAGGACAGAGAACTGCGCAGATCCGCTTTTACGAACCTGTACGACACATATAAGAGCTACGAAAACACCTATACGGCTATCCTTTCGGGACACCTTAAAACGCTTGCGTTCAACGCCAACGCGCGGCGTTACGAAAACACGCTTGAAGCTGCGCTCGACAGCACGGAAGTTCCGCAGAGCGTTTATCACAGTCTTATTGAAGCGGTTCACGCGAACATGGACAAAATGTACCGCTATGTGAAGCTGCGCAAGAAGCTGCTCGGGGTCGACGAGCTGCACTATTACGACCTCTATGCGCCAATGGTGAGCAGCGTTGACATGAAGATAACCTATGAGCAGGCGAAAAAGCTCACGCTCGAAGCGGTGAAGCCGCTCGGCGAGGAATATGTAAAAATAATGTCGGAGGGCTTTGAAAGCGGCTGGGTCGACGTTTATGAAAACGAGGGAAAATGCAGCGGGGCTTATTCTGCTGGTGCTTCGGTTCACCCGTATGTGCTGCTCAATCACACCGACGATTTGCAGTCGGCTTTCACGGTCGCACACGAAATGGGTCACGCGATGCATTCGTATTTCTCAAACAAGCACCAGCCGACAGCGTATTCCGACTACGAAATTTTCGTTGCAGAGGTAGCTTCGACATTCAATGAATCGCTGCTTATGCAGTATTTGCTGAAAACGACCGACAACAAGCGCGAAGAAGCGTATCTCATAAATTATTTTCTGGAGCAGTTCCGCACAACGCTTTACAGGCAGACGATGTTCGCGGAATTTGAACTGAAAATAAATGAAGCGCAGGCGCGCGGAGAGGCGATAACTTCTGACTTCCTTTGCGACCTGTACGGCGATCTGAATTTGCTGTATTTTGGCGAGGAGATAGTTCCCGACCCGGAAATAAAGTACGAATGGGCGCGAATTCCTCATTTTTACTACAATTATTATGTTTATCAGTATGCGACGGGATTTTCCGCTGCTATCGCGCTTTCGCAGCGCGTGCTTAACGGCGGGGAAAAGGAAGCGGCGGATTACCTCGGTTTCCTCAGGGGCGGAAGTTCGGCAACTCCCGTTGATCTGCTGAAAGGCGCGGGAGTTGACATGACCGACCCGGGAGTTGTGAACGACGCGCTGAAGCTGTTCGGCGAACTTATCGACCGAATGGAAAAGCTTGCGGCTGAGATATGATTGCGGAATGGCTGTCGTATGCGGAATACGGCAGCTTTTCTTCAAAAAATACAAAAAAATTCAAAAATTTTCAAAAAAGGTATTGACAAAATTCAAGAAATCTGATATACTCTAATAGTCGTCGGACGCGAGGTAACTTGCGGGGGTGGCGGAATGGCAGACGCGCTACTTTGAGGTGGTAGTGAGTGAATAGCTCGTGTGGGTTCAAGTCCCATCCTCCGCACCATGCGTTTGACGCATAAAGCTGTTTGTGATTTTCACAGACAGCTTTTTTCTTTTTCCGTACAGTTTCGTGTGGCATTTTATACCATATTATAGATAACATTTATAGGAAAATTTGCCGCTTAGCAGAAGCGGTGCGGCAGCTGTTGAAAAAAGCTGTCTTATATGATAAAATAAATTAAAAGGCGACCTTATGCGGGGCAGTTTTAAAAGGAGAGGTATTCTATGAAGAAAATTCTCATTGTCGACGACGACAGAGACCTGTCGTTTATAATATCGGAAATGCTCGAAAGCTATGGATTTAGCGTGACTCACGCGAAGAGCTGCGGCGAGGCGTTTGAACTTCTCGGCAGCGAGAAGTTTTCGCTGATACTGCTTGATATAAATCTTCCCGACGGAACGGGATTTGAAATATGCTCGGAGCTTCGGCGGGTTTCGGCTGTACCAGTGATTTTCGCAAGCGCGCGCACGGGTGAGAATGACAGGATCGCGGGCTTTGATATAGGCGGCGACGATTATCTTCCGAAGCCGTATTCAATGAAAGAGCTGATTTCGCGCATAAATGCGCTGCTGCGGCGCGCTTATGGGTTTGGCGAGAAGGAAAAAATCGTTTCATTCGGAGATGTTTGTGTGAATATAACGTCGCGCAGCGTGACAAAAAGCGAAAAAAATGTTTCACTTTCGCTGCGTGAATTTGACCTTCTTGCGTATCTTTGCGAAAATCCGAATACTGCGATTGCGAAAGATAAGCTGCTGACCGAGGTGTGGGGCGCTTTTTCGGCGGCTGAACCGTCAACGCTCGCCGTTCATATCCGCTGGCTTCGTGAAAAGCTTGAAAACGACCCCGCAAATCCCGAATTCATCAAAACGGTTTACAAAGTCGGATATATGCTGGAGGTGGAAAAGTGAAAAAAAGGCTAATTGCGGCAGCGTTTGTTTTTATCGGAATCCTTGCGGCAGTCACGGCGGTGGTCGGCGGTTTTAACGCGGGTGAGCCTGAAACTGACTGCGGTGAATTTATCGTTTCGGTAAATGAAATTGAACGCCTTATCACCAATGGAGATACTCAGGCTGCGCTGGAATGTGCCGCAAATCTGAAAGGCGAACTTTCTTCTTTTTCACCCGAAACAAGCGGCGGCGGTCTGTGGATAGTTTTTGCGGCTTCGGCAGCCATAATTTCTGCGGCGTTTGGCTATGTATGGTTCTACTCCTCGCCTATCTCGGTGATGACATTTTCGGCGAATTCGCAGAATTCCAGCGTTTCTTTGTTCATTTTCAGCTTGTCAAGGTCGGAGAGCGAGTGTAAAAACATATCATCGGTAAGTCGCGAAACCTCGTCGCATTTGTTCATTATCACGTTAAGATAACGGCGGCGTTTTTCGGGAGTGCCGTCCAGGCCCGCTTCAAGTCCCTCGGCGTAGGCGCGTATTGAAGTGACGGGCGTTTTTATGTCGTGTGAAAGCGTGGCGATAACAGTTTTGTTGTTTTCTATCGCTTCTTTTTCACAGGCGCGTGCGCTCACGATCTCGCGGCGCATACTGTCGAAAGCCCATGTGAATTTTCCGAAATAATTCGCCCGTTCGTATTCAAGCGCCGCGTCGAACTTTCCCGCCGCTATGCTCTCGGCGTATTTTTCGAGCTTCTTAAATGGGCGCAGCACCGCGAACCATACATAGCCAAACGCCGCAGAAATTATG
>USOZ01000218.1 GCA_900556525.1 uncultured Oscillospiraceae bacterium
CTATATTATAGCCGACGACTATGTTTATGCAGTCATAAGCGACGGGCAGACATGGAACTCTTTAGAATCGCCGGAGCTTTTCGATCTGATGAATGTAAGAATGGCAGATAAAGACAGCTATTCAAAATTATCGGTCAACGATAGCGTAAGCAGCGAAAACAATACATTGGTGTTATCCCAAGCAGAAACCAGATATGTATATTACCCGGTGCTGGATGAGGTGTGTCTTGTATATTCATTAGCGCAGTTTGACGGGGAGCTGTCTGTCAAGGGTTATATTACACTCTACACGCGCGGCGATAATACCACGGACATCCTTTTCTTGCCGGGAAACGGAGAATGGAAGGGGCTGCCTATGCTTTATTATGAAGATAAGGGAGCATGGACAATGCAGGAAGACTATAAGATTATAGCTAACGCCCCGTGTATAAACCTAGGAAAACCGGAGGATTATAATAACAGCGGGATAACATTAAATGCAGATGAAACGCTTCGCGAAGTATACATAACGATCAATAATCTGGTACTTTGCTGGTGCGAGGGCGATTACGGAACTGTGGAAAACTCTGCTGATATCGTCAATATTTCTTATCTGTGATATTTCAATCTGTAAATCAAACACCGTCCCTATCTCTCGACAGGGACGGTATTCTTATATCTGATTCATCTGTTCGACAACAAGCTCCTGAAGCGACGCATAATAAAGCGGGAAAAGCGCTTCAACACAGCCAAGGAGAAGCATATTGCGGTTGTTTATCGCCGCAAGGTCGTGTCCGTAGGTATATATCCAGCGGCGGAACCACTCAGTCTCAAACGGCGGTTCGGGCTTTTTGGTGCGAACGAGCCATGCCATTGACTTGAAGCTGCCCTCAAGGATACCGTCGGGATTGGCAAAGCCGAATTCCTCAAGCATATCGTAAATTTGCCTGAGCTGACCGTCGCGCATGGAGGATTCCTCGGCATAGCGGCGTATGAAAGGCAGCCGTATCGCAAAGCTGTAACGGATTATCGAAAGAACCTCGTCAAACTGTTCAGTGTCCATTTCGCGCAGCTTTCGGCTGTCGGGAATTATCCCGAGATTTCGGAAGCTATCGGGGTCGGTAATGCTATTCAGTCCGATTTTGAACACATCTTTGACGTTGATGTTGTAAAAATCCTCGTCCGCTATCTGATAGCAGCAGCGTATGGCGTTAAAAAGTGAACGCGACGCGCTGTCTATCTGCGAGGCAATTTTTTTCAGCACCTCTTCGTTTGCCAAAGCCGTCATTCCTTTCTTTCAATGTTGTAAACCATTTTTTCATATTCCGCGACAGGCATGGGACGTGCAAAATAGAAGCCCTGCGCCATATCACAGCCGAGTTTTTTAAGCAGATACGCCTGTTCCTTTGTTTCAATTCCCTCGCATATCGTGGAAATATTGAGCGATGAAGCAAGTGAAACAACGCAGCCGATGATCTTGCTGGCATTTTCGGTCTCGTCGGCATTCTCAGTAAGGAACGAGCGGTCGATCTTCAGCACATCAACAGGCAGATCCTTCAGCATATTGAGCGACGAATAGCCTGTTCCGAAGTCATCGATCGAAACGTGGAAGCCCGCCGCCTTTATCTGGCGGAAAATATCCATAAGAATGTCGATATTTTCATATGCGGCGCTCTCGGTTATTTCAATTTCAAAATATTTCGGGTCAATGTCGTATTCCTTGCAATAGTTGCTGAGCGTCTGTACAAAATCGTCGTTGTGCAAATGAAGACGGGACATATTTACCGAAATGACCTTGGGTTCATATCCCTGACTGAGCCACGATTTCTGGAGCTTGCAGACCTCGCTGAACATATAAAAGTCAAGCTTAGTTACAAATCCGTTTTTCTCAAAAAGCGGGATAAACTTTCCGGGCGGAACGATCTCACCGTCGTGGAACCAGCGTACAAGCGCTTCTGCGCCGATAACTTCATTCTTTGAGTCAAGCCCGAACTTAGGCTGTAAGAATACCTTGAATTCGTGCTTTTCGAGCGCAGCCTCCATAACGTCTTCGATCGACTTTTCATTTCTGATGTCCTCGATCATTGAAACGTCGAAGAAAGAATATGCGCTTTCTTTCATTATCTTTATGCTCTTGCGCGCAAGGTCCGCGCGGTCCGCCGCCGCACGTATCTTCATATTTCTGTCGGTAAGCTGATAAATACCGATAGAAATAAATATTTTCACTTCCGTAATCTGATAATCAATATCGGTCATGATATGATTTACCAGCTCGGCAAGGTCATCCTTTGTCTTGTATTCGGCGAGAATATAGAACAGGTCACCGGAATTTCTTGCAAAAAGGTCGTCCTTTCCGAGATTTCTTCCGATTATCTCGGCAGTTCTGCGAAGAATTTCATTTCCTCCGTCAAATCCAAGTGTGTCATTTACCGCCTTGAACTTATCAATATCGAGCGAAAGAAAAGCATAGTTTGCGCTTGTGTCTTTCATTCGATTTTCATAGCTGTCAACAAAGACCTGCCACGACGGGAATCCTGTAACGCTGTCCTCGTAATACATTTTGTGGCTGTCCTCGATAGCAAGCCTTGCCTGCTTCTGGAGATGACGCGTATAGTAAACGACGTACGCCGCGAGCATCAGGAACACAATAACAATTCCCGCAACCAGATAAACTGTGTTCTGCATATTGGCATTTGCTCTGCCTATTACGGCTGAAACGGGGACTGTGGAAAGGACCGTCCAATCGAACGCATTTATCGAGGCGTATGAAACTATGTACTCCACACCCGAAACGGTTGCTCTGAAAACGCCGCTGACATCTGTCTGCAAAAGGCTTGTTTTAAGAGTGTTTACGGCATTCCCGTTATTTTCCAACATCGAAACAACGTTATCGCCGCTTACAAAAGGTCCTCTTTCGTCGGTGTTGAGGTGAATTACGTCGCCGTCAATATCAACAACATAAATCGCACCCGAAACGTCAATCATGGTACAATATCTGTCTGTAAGCTCGGCGAGCTTTGTGCTTGCCACAACAGCGCCGATAACGCTTCCGTCATCCGAATATACCGAAACCGCATACAGGTCGATATCGCTCCTGTCCTCCGAAGCGGAACGCATGGCACGTCCGTTTGTCATCGCCTGCCGTGCAAGCAGGCGCGTTCCCGCTTTCAGTTCTTTTCCGTCATACGTTATAACATTATTGTCTTTATCAATGTACGCTGCCGCGTCGAAAATGCTTTTGTTTGTGTACTGCACAAGGCGCTGTGTAATTTCGTCCTCGCTTATAGTCTGCGCATCATAAAGTCCCGCCGCGCAGTATTCCAAAGCGGAAAGATTTCCGTCGAAATAATTGTAAGCTGAATCTGCGGTACATACCGCTGTGGATTTCATGTAAGAGAATGTGCTTTCAATAGTGCTTTCTCTGAGTCCCTTTGTATATACCAAAAGTACGAACATTACTACCGCAATAACAGCCACCACAAATAATGCAACAGAAACTATGGCGACTCTTCCGCCGATCTTCCCCTTATTTTCCTGTTTCATGAATAGCTCCCCCTTTTCTGTCCGACGCATATCTACTCTGCCTCGGACATCGCATAGCTATGGCATTCGTTACACTTCGGTTTCATTATACAATATTTCACAGACAAATTCAACACATTTTTGAAATTTTTGGAACACTTCGCTATAAAAGCACTCGCTCAATTAGGCATAAGTCACATAAACCGACATTCACAAAAACGTTTTATCGTCAAAGTTACGAATTTTTTTGTCAGACGGAATATTTCCCGGAAATTTGCGAGTTTATGCAGCGCAGGCGCACGGCGCGTTTTGGCTGCGCCAAAAC
>USOZ01000219.1 GCA_900556525.1 uncultured Oscillospiraceae bacterium
TCAACTGGATGGAAAACGTCAGAGAAGTAGGCAAGAACTTTGCATTCATAGTGCTTCGTGACTTTTACGGCACCACACAGGTCGTAATCGAAACCGAAGATATGATGAATATTGTCAAGCCTTTAAACAACGAGTCCGTTATATCCGTAGAGGGCGTGGTAAGAGAGCGTTCAAGCAAGAACTCAAAGCTTCCTACAGGAGAAATCGAAGTTGTTCCCGAAAAAATCGAAGTGTTGGGCAAGTGCATTTACAACGAGCTGCCGTTTGAAATCAACCGCAGCAAGGAGGCTGACGAAAACGTAAGACTTACACGTCTTCGAGTACTGCAAATACGTCGTCCTGACTTGCAAATGACATTTCCATATCAAGCTGATAAAATTCGCCGGGAGTTCTGTCGGCTCTCGCGTCCTCGTCGCGGAAGCACGGAGCAAGCTGGAAATACTTGTCGAAGCCCGAAACCATGTAGAGCTGCTTGAAAATCTGCGGAGCCTGCGGGAGAGCGTAGAACTTTCCGTGGTGCTTACGGCTCGGGATAAGGTAGTCGCGCGCGCCCTCGGGCGAAGATGTCGAAAGAATAGGCGTCTGAAGCTCAAGGAAGCCCATTTCGGTCATCTTTTCGCGCATGAACGACATAACGTTCGAGCGGAATACGATATTGTCGTGAACCTTGCGATTGCGCATATCGAGGAAACGGTAGCGCAGGCGCACGTCCTCGCCGCTCTCCTTTGAGGACGGAACCTCGAACGGGAGCTGAACCGAAACTTTTCCGAGAATATCGAGGCTTTCCGCTTCAAGCTCTATTGTTCCCGTAGAAATTTTGTCATTGAATGTGCTTTCGTCGCGCTTGATTATCTTTCCGCTTATAGAAACGGCACATTCCTTATTTACGCCGTCGAGCAGCGATTCGTTGTTCTGTAAGGTTACCTGAAGAACGCCGTAATGGTCGCGCAGGTCAATAAACTTTATTCCGCCGTGGTCGCGGATATTTTCAACCCAGCCCGAAACGCGGACTGTCGCCCCGATGTCGCTCTCGGAGAGCATTGATGTGTTGTGGTCACGGTATTTGTTACTTAAAAACATTTCGGTCGTCCTTCCTTAACCCTTTAATTTTTTCTCAAGCATTTCGCGTATCGCGTTGGGGATCGCCTGACCCTTGAGCGCTTTGTTCGCCTGTCCCATAAAGAAGCCGAACACTTTCTGCTCGCCGCTGCGGTACTGCTCTGCGGGCTTCGGATTGTCCGCGATAAGCTTATCAATAACGCTCTCAAGCAGGGCGCTGTCTTCCTTTACCCAGTAGTTTTCCGCGTCGCAGATCTCCTCGGGGGTTTTTCCCGTTTCGAGCATTGCCTTGAAAATATTTTTATAATTATTTTTGTTTATTTTATCCGTATCGCCGTATTCTATGAGCCGAGCGACTTCCTCGGGCTTAACTTTAAGCGTTTCCATGCTCATTTCGCCCAGATTTATGCGGCGCATGAACTCGCCGAGCATGAAGCTGAGAATGGATTTCGGATTGTTGTACGCGCTTACCGCGCTTTCAAAAAAGTCGCAGATTTCCTTGTCGTTTATAATGGTGTCCGCGTCCGCCTCTTTCATGCCGTATTCGCTCATATAGCGCTCTTTTCTCGCTTCGGGCATTTCGGGCAGGCTCGCCTTTATCGCGTCAAGTTCCTCCTCGGTGAAAATTATAGGCGGAATATCGGGGTCGGGGAAGTAGCGGTAATCGTGCGCGTCCTCTTTCGAGCGCATTGCGGTAGTTTCGCCCGTTGTATCGGAAAAACGGCGCGTTTCCTGTATTACGCGTCCGCCCGATTCGATAATTTCGCTCTGACGGTAAATTTCGTATTCGATAGCTCTTCCGATCGCCTTTACGGAGTTAAGGTTCTTTATCTCCGCGCGTGTTCCAAGCTCGGCGGAATCCTTTTCCGCGAGGGAAATATTTACGTCGCAGCGCAGCGAGCCCTGTTCCATTTTACAGTCGCACACGCCCGCGTATTTAAGCAGCAGACGTATCTTTTCGATAAATGCGCAGACCTCTTCGGCGCTGTGAAAATCAGGCTCGGTAACAATTTCGATAAGCGGTATGCCGCAGCGGTTATAGTCCGCAAGGCTCACCTTTGCATAATCGTCGTGAACAAGCTTTCCCGCGTCCTCCTCGAGGTGTATGCGGTTTATTCTTATGCGCTTGTCGCCCGTCGAAGTCTTTATGTCAACGTGACCGTTGAGGCAGACGGGGCGCGGCATCTGCGAGATCTGATATGCTTTCGGGAGGTCGGGGTAGAAATAATTTTTTCTGTCCCACTTTGTGAAGCGCGAAATTTCGCAGTTCATCGTATATCCCGCCTTAACGATATATTCAACGGCGGTGTGGTTAAGAACGGGGAGCGTTCCGGGAAATCCCGAGCAGACGGGGCAGCAGCGAGAGTTCGGCTCGCCGCCGAATTCCGCCGAGCAGGTGCAGAATACCTTAGATTTCGTAAGAAGCTCCGCGTGAATTTCAAGACCGATAGTCGGATATAATCTAGCCATTCTTTTGCTCCTTAATATTATAATGTGCAGCGAACGGGGCTGAACTGCTGTTCAAACGCGTCCGCAGCCTGTATCAGCGCAGCTTCGTCAAAACGCTTACCTATCATGCTCATTCCGATAGGCATTCCGTCCGCATTGTAGCCGCAGGTCGTGTTTATTGCAGGAAGTCCCGCGATATTTACGGTTACGGTGCAGATGTCGGCGGTGTACATTTTTACGGGGTCGTTGTCCTGCGCGCCTATTTTGTACGCAACGCTCGGAGCTGTAGGCGTAAGTATAACGTCCGCCTTTTCAAACACCTCGTTATATTCCTTTATTACCTCTTGTTTAAGCGCAAGCGCCTTGCGGTAATACGCGTCGTAATAGCCGCTGGAAAGCGCGTAGTTTCCGAGCAGGATACGACGCTTTACCTCAACGACCCCGTAAAAATGTACACATTTCGTCGAATGTGCGACCCTCGCCGCGCAGACCATACTTTATTCCGTCATAGCGGGAAAGGTTTGAGGCCGCTTCCGCCGACGAAATGAGGTAATATGCGGGGACAGCGTATTTCAGCGTGCTTATCGAGCAGTCGATAAGCTGCGCGCCCATTTTTTCGTATTCCTTCGCGGCGTTCATTACTGCGTTTCTGACTTCTTCGTCTACCGCGTCGCCGAAAAATTCCTTCGGAATGGCGATTTTCATACCCTTAACGCCCGAGCCGATTTTTGCGTTAAAATCATCGGCGGGAACATTTTTACTGGTAGCGTCGTGCGAGTCAACTCCACAGATAGTGTTAAGGATAGTGCCGCAGTCGCGGGCGTTTCGCGCGATCGGCCCTATCTGGTCGAGCGAGCTTCCGAAAGCGACAAGCCCATAGCGCGAAACTCTGCCGTATGTGGGCTTTAAGCCGGTAACTCCGCAGAAAGAGGATGGCTGACGAATAGACCCGCCAGTGTGGAATTGACTCGCACGCCGCTACCAGTAAAAATACGAGCCGCCGGGGACGCAGTCAGTGTTATAAGGATTTTTCGTCTTTTTAAAAGCACTTGTCTGGGTCGAACCGCCCATTGCAAATTCATCCATGGAAGTTTTGCCGAGCATGACGAAGTTGTCTTTTTTCAGCTTCTCAATAACCGTAGCGTCATACGGCGGAACGAAATTTTCGAGCATACGCGACGCGCAGGTAGTGCGTCCCGCACATGGGAAGAGGTCAACGGCACGAACTACACCGATGTTGTCAAGTGCCTCGATCTGATGCCCAGCGTTGACGGCAACGCCTACTACTGGATGTGGGA
>USOZ01000220.1 GCA_900556525.1 uncultured Oscillospiraceae bacterium
GCCTACACGCGGAACACGCCAAGCGACAGATCCTCAACGCTTATTTTTGAAGCGAGGTCTATCATCACGGTATCGCGGCGAATAAGCATAAGCCGCTTTCGGTCGAAAATATTTGCGGGCGCGGTGTTTATGATAAGGTCGGCTTTTTTGAGCTTTTGTTCAAATTCGCCCGCCGCGATAAGGCTTACCGGCTCGCAGCCGTATACCCGAGTCCATGCAATATCGCTGTATTTCCTGCTCGCGACAGACACCCGCGCACCGAGCGCGCTAAAATCGCGCGCAAGAACACGCCCGATTCTCCCGAATCCCGTGATAAGTACGTCAGAGCCATGAATCGTGAACGGAAGCTCGCGAAGCGCGATTTCAAGCGCCCCCTCCGCCGTAGGAACTGCGTTCAGAACGGTAAGCTCCTCCCGTTCGAAGTAGTTCACCAGCGCAAAGCCCTCCTCGCGGCATATTTTTTCCAGAAGCGGAAAACTCTTGCTCGTAAAGACCGTCCCGCCTTTTTTCACCGTCTTTTTCAGAATATCAAACCCTATCGGCATAAGCGCTTCGCTCCGATAAGGGCAGTTTATGTTCTCGCCGTCTAGACTTGCAGGCAGCGGAAGAACCGCGCAGTCGCACGCGATCGGCTCCCGCAGTATATGCACATCGGCGGTCTGCTCAGGGAGATCAAAGCCGTAGGCGCAGCAGGTATAGCGCTTGCCGAGCCGCTGCGCCGCGTAAATGCTGCGCATATCTCCGCCGATAAAAATAAAGCTGTTCATATTTATAGTCATTCCTTTCTTTCCGATAGCGCCTCTGCTCCGGCTCTAAGGTATGTAATATAATATGTATCAGCCGTATTTTTTGTGACCGCGAAAACAAAATATCCCCGACGCAAACTGCATCGGGGGCATTCTGGTATATGGAAGGATTACTCGAAGTTGTCTGATAAAAAATAGTAGTCGCCGTTGTATTCAAGGCTGTTGTTTTCGGGATAAAAGCGGATTTTCGCGGTGAAGTTGCTGCCGCCGTCAAGATTCGTTCCGAGAAAGTAAATATCAGAAAGCGTTATCTTTCCCGTTACCTCGTCGGTTTCGGCAATGTCGCTCCATTCACGAAGGCGGTATTCCTGTTCATCTCCGTCGTTCAGTCGGAACATTTCGCCGCTGCATATCTCGATGCAGCCGCGCTGCGGATTACCGTTAAGGTAATACTTTCCCGTTTTAAGCTCCGGCGCGTATATCGCCGCGCTTTCCGTTTCGGCAGTTTCGCCCGCATTAGCGCCCGAAAGAACGCTTATCCCGCAAGCCATAACTGCAAGTCCGACAAGCATGATGATTATTCCCAACATTTTAAGTTTCATGGCAAACCTCCTTGTTCTCCGGAAACCTTTTCTTTATATTCTTATTATATCGCACTTTTTTTGGAAATGCAATTACAAAGCGGTTAAAAAATTATTACAAAATGGTAACAAAGCATTTCAAAAAGTTACAATTTGTAACCTTTTCGCTTTTTAGCTTTTTTTCAGCTTTTGTGCATTGATTTTTCACAACGGATATGATATACTTTAAAGAGAAAAAACGCCTTTGTGAAAGGACTGAAACATTATATGGCGGAAAATTACACTACCGCTCTCCAGCGTCAGAACAGCTCGGGAATCGAACGCTTTTTCGGAAACGCAGGCGGCGCCGAGCAGCTTCTCGAAACCGCGCAGCCGTTTATGGAACTGCTCATGCGCAACGAATGTGCGCTTAAAGAAATAGAAACAAAGCTGAATGTTCTAAACGACGAATTTTCGCTGCAATACGACCACAACCCGATCGAATCGATAAAAACGCGCGTAAAGGATCCGATGAGCATTGTCGAGAAAATGAAGCGCAAGGGCGTTGCGCCAACGGTCGAAAATATCGAAAAAACGCTTAACGATATTGCAGGAATACGGGTCATCTGCTCGTTCCCGCAGGATATCTACGCGCTTGCGGATATGCTGACGCGGCAGGACGACGTTACGCTTATCGCTAAAAAGGACTATATCGCGAGCCCGAAACCTAACGGCTACCGCAGCCTGCATCTCATACTCGGCATACCGATATTTCTTTCGGAGGGAAAGCGCCAGATGAAAGTAGAAGTCCAGTTCCGCACCATTGCTATGGATTTCTGGGCGAGCCTCGACCATAAGATGCGATATAAACAGGACGTTGAGAACGCCGACGAGATAATGGCGGAGCTGAAGCTCTGCGCGGACGCGATAAGCGCGATAGATATGCGTATGCAGGATATACGAAACCGCATCGAAAAGGACAGAGAAACCGAATAACGCAATCCCCGCAGCCGTAATGAAAGCCGCGGGGATTTTTGCGCCCTGAAATAAAAATTCAAAAAGGTATTGACAAATATATATACACCTGCTATAATGTGCATATAGGGTATATACAATATGTGAGGTTTATGTACATGAACATTTTTATCAGCAACTCATCAAACGAGCCTATCTACGAACAAATCGTCCGTCAGATAAAGGCGCTGGTGATGTCGGGGGAGCTTGCGGAGGGGGACGCCCTTCCGTCAATGCGGCTTCTGGCACAGCAGCTCAGAATAAGCGTTATTACAACAAAGCGTGCGTACGAAGAGCTTGAACGCGACGGATTTATCGAATCCTACACGGGCAAAGGCAGCTTCGTGCGCCGTCAGAATCCCGAACTGTTCCGTGAAGAAACGCTTCGGCAGATAGAAGCGGGACTTTCGGAGGTATGCTCAAAAGCGAAAACAGCCGACGTAAGTCTCAGTGAGCTTATCGACATTCTGACAATGCTTTACAGCGAGCAGTAACGTATCAAGGAGGATTTATCATGGCAAACGCACTCGAACTTTCGGGCGTAACACACCGTTTCGACGGATTCACACTTGACAATGTAAGTTTTTCGGTCCCCGGCGGAAGCATTATGGGCTTCGTCGGTCAGAACGGTGCAGGCAAAACGACAACTATCCGCTCCATTCTCAACATTCTCAAAAATGACAGCGGAGAAATCAGAATATTCGGACTTGACCACGCAAAGGACGAAGCGAAAATAAAAGAGGACATTGCGGTAGTTTTTGACGAAATTCCTTTTTCGGGAACACTTAACCCCGGACAGATCGGAAAAATCATGTCGGGGCTGTTCAAAAACTGGGATATGGCGCAGTACAACGAGCTTTTAGAACACTTCGGACTTCCCCGAAAGAAAAAGATCAAGGATTTTTCGCGCGGAATGAAAATGAAATTGCAAATCTGCACCGCTTTTTCACATAACGCAAAACTGCTCATAATGGACGAAGCGACAAGCGGACTCGACCCCGTTGTCCGCAGCGAAATGCTCGATCTGTTTCTTAATTTCATCAAGGACGAGGAACATACCATATTTATGTCGTCGCATATCACAAGCGACATTGAGCGGATCGCCGACAGCGTTACTTTTATCGACAAGGGAAAGGTACTGCTTACGGGCGTGACCGCTGAAATTCTCGAAAATCACGGTATTCTCAAGTGCCCGAAAGAGCGCGTCGGCGAGATCGACAGCGCGGACATTGTAAGCGTGCGCGTGAACGACTTCGGCGCAGACGTCATGATAAAGAACCGCTGCGAGTGTGAAAGAAAATACAGGGATCTCATTATCGACAGCACAACTCTTGACGAGATATTGCTGTTCTACGTTCGCGGCGCTTCGGGAAAGGAGTGGCAGTAATGCTCGGTCTTTTCAGAAACGACATACTGGTCGTTAAAAAAACGCTCATTATTACTGCGCTCACGGTGGGCATGG
>USOZ01000221.1 GCA_900556525.1 uncultured Oscillospiraceae bacterium
AAAACGAGCCGTACTATATGACGGCGGACGTTTACACCAACCCCGACGCATACGGGCGCGGCGGCTGGTCGCTCTATACGGGCGCGGCGGCATGGTATTATATCCTGCTCGGGGAACTTTTTGGCAACAAATAAAAGGACGCCGCACATGGGCAGATCTGCCTGTGCGCGGCGATTTGTTGTTATTTTCCGACCGAATCGAGATATACCGAAACAAGCTTCAGCGCGGTTTCGAGCTGTTTGGGGCTGCACTTATCCAGCCGCTCTGAAATTTCGCTTCGCTTATGCGCGAGCGTGGGGTTTTCCTCGGTCAGCACCGCGTCAGGCGTTATATGAAGCGCCTCGCATATTTTCAGCACGGTTTCTATTCGCATATTGACCGTTCCGCGTTCAATGTCGGCGTAAGTCCTGTCGGAGAGGTTTGCCGCCTCGGCTACCTCGCTCTGCGTAAGTCCCGCCTTTTTGCGGATTGCAAGCAGTTTGTTGCCTATTGCGCGAAAATCAAAAATAAGCATAATAGTTCCTCCTTTTTACCCTATACATGAATTATACTTCCCTTTTTTGTTGACAAATAGGAACTATTGTGGTATAATTTTAGGAAGTGAAGTTCTTGCAGCTTTACCGGAATAAAATAATATTTGGAGGAAAAATTATGAAATGTAATCAATGCGGAGCAGAATTTGAAGGAAAGTTTTGCACGGAATGTGGCGCAAAAAGCGAAGGTGTGGCGGTTCAGCCGTCGCAAAGCGGCGTAAAGAAGCGAAAAAAGCCGTTATATAAAAGGTGGTGGTTTTACGCGCTGCTTGTAATTGCGGCTGTTATCGTTTTTAACGTTATTTCCCGAAATAATAAGGGTGAGAAAATCGAATGGGCTTCTATTGAGTTAAATGCGTTTATTCCCGAGCCGCCGTCGAACAAAGGAACACTTTACGACAATTCCGATGAACGTTTCAATGCAACGTTTAATGGAGTTTCCGACGAACAGTACAATAAATATCAGAAAGCGTGCGAGGAAGCAGGCTTTAATGTTGACGCAGAAAAATCGTCGGGTCTATATAATGCGTATAATTCCGATGGATATTCGCTTATGCTCAGTCATTACAGCGACGAAATGAGCGTTGAGCTTGAAGCGCCCATGAAATTCAGCAGCATAACATGGCCGACAAGCGTGGCCGGAAATCTGCTGCCTGTCCCGAAATCGCTGACGGGTAAGTTTTCTTATGAACACGACGATAATTTCTATGTTTATATAGGAGAAACGAGCCGTGATGATTACGCCGAATATGCAGCAAGCTGCGCCGAAAATGGTTTTAACGTTGATTATAGCAAGGGCGATACATATTATTATGCCGATAATGCCGACGGTTATCATATTTCCGTCAAATATGAGGGCAATAATATTATGAGTATCCATATTTCAGCGCCAAAGCCCCTCCCCACCGAAACAACCTCTCAGCCGCAGTCTGCTGAACCCGCCGAAACTGCGGCAGCCGAAATTCCCGCAGAGGAAACGTCCGTGGCTGAAGCCGTTTCGGACAGCGGAGCTATCAGACCCGAATTCAAGTCCGCAATGGACAGCTATGAAGCGTTCATGGACGAATACTGCGCGTTTATGAAGAAATATTCCGAAAATCCGTCAGACCTCGGGCTGCTTGCCGATTACGCGGAATATATGAAAAAATATGCAGACGCGGTAAAGGATTTTGAAGCGCTCGACAACAACGAGATGAACGCCGCCGAAGCCGCGTATTATGTCGAAGTCAGCGCGAGAGTAAGCAAGAAGCTGCTTGACGCGGCGATTTAAGGAGGAATTTTATGAGAAGCATAGCCCTTTTGGTATCAAATATCTTAGCGACGCTTTATTCGGCGTTTTTGCTCTTGACATTCGGCGGAGCGATTATTGAAGCGGGAGGAGCTGATTTTGTCAATGCTGTCGGCGCGTATTTTGAGCTTATTTTTAACGTGTTGGGGATAAATTCTCCCGAAATAACGGTTCTTTATGTGATTTTAATATTGCTTTGCGTACATATTGCCGTTTTTGTTATCGGCTGTCTGGTGGGTTGGATTGCCTACGCGTGTAAGAAAAGCGGTGCGGCAAAGTTCGCCGCTGTTCTGTATCTCCTTGGCACGATTTGTTTCCCCATATATATTTTATTCGGCCTGCCCATTACAATAATAGGATTTATCGGCGGCGGAAAGCAGAAAAAACTGAACAATGCGTAAATACTAAGCACCAATAAAGCCATAGATAAAAATTCTCGTATAATCCATATATGCAAAGATTATACTCATAGTTTTTAATTGGTGCTGAGTATAAAATGTTATAACGCAAATTTCAAATCGGCATATAACAGCGTTCATATGAAAAAAGCATAAAAAATCACCGCCACTGCCATAGCAATGCGCGGTGATTTTTTATAATTCATTTCTGTTTTCTATCGCTCTCTGGAGCGTTACGTCGTCCGCATATTCAAGCGACGAGCCTGCGGGAAGCCCATATGCCAGCCGAGTGACCTTAACGCCCATCGGCTTTATCAGGCGGCTTATGTACGCCGCCGTAGCTTCACCCTCGACAGTCGGATTTGTCGCCATTATTACCTCGCTCACGTCGCCCGAAAGCCTACCCATAAGCTCGGTTATGCGTATATCCTGCGGACCTATGTTGTCCATAGGCGAGAGAAGCCCGTGGAGAACGTGATAAACTCCGCCGAAACCGCCCGCACGTTCGAGCGCCGAAACGTCCTTTGGCGCTTCCACTACGCATATTACCGAGTGGTCGCGGCGGTCGTCCCCGCAGATAGTGCAAACGTCATTTTCGGTGAAATTTTGACAGATTTTGCAGGAATGGACGCTTTTTCGGGCGCTGACAAGCTCTCTTGCGAACTCCTCAACGTCCTCGAGCGGCTGGTTAAGCAGGTAATACGCAAGGCGCTGCGCCGATTTCATTCCGATTCCGGGCAGCTTTGCGAACTGCTCCGCGGCAGTCACGAGCGGGAGGGAATAATATTCCGCCATAGCTTAGAATAATCCGGGAATGCTTACGCCGCCGGTAACCTTTTCCATTTCCTTTGTGCTTTCTTCGTCGATTTTCGCGATAACTGCGTTTACGCCCGCAACGATAATGTCCTGAAGCGTTTCGATATCGTCCTTATCAACGATCTCGGGATTGATTTTTATTTCCTTGAGGACTCTGTTGCCCATCATGGTGAGTTCGACCATTCCGCCGCCTGCGGTCTCCTTAAATTCGGTCTGTTCAAGCTGTTCCTGAACCGCCTGGATATTCTCCTGCATCTTCTGCGCCTGTCTTACCATGCTGTTTACATCGCCCATACCCTTGTTGGTATAGCCCTGGGGTAATCTTGCTTTCATAATTCTTACCTTTCCTTTCAAATAAGAAAATTATTGTTCTTTTATTGAAACTCCCTGCGATTTCGCAAAATCGAGAAAGTCTGTCAACTTTTCTTCCGAGTCGTCCTTTTGGACGGCTTCTTCCTGCGCCGTAAGCGTTACGCGGCAGCCGATAGCCTTAGATACGGCTTCTCTTACCTCTGCGGCGAATTCGCCGACCGCATAGCTTTTCTGAAGCTCGCTTCCGCAGACGATAACGGTGTTTCCGTTTATCAGGGCGGTCGTGTCGCTTATGAGGATTCGGCTCGAGAACGGGAGCGTGTTTATTATATCCTGCCATTCAGCGAACGGCTCAAAGCCGTCCTGCGAGTGGGTCTGCGGCGCTTTTTTCGGTTCAGCCTGCGGAAATCGTCTGATTTCGAGG
>USOZ01000222.1 GCA_900556525.1 uncultured Oscillospiraceae bacterium
CAGGCGGAAAATATGCAAGCAAGATGCGTGCCGCGATTTATTCAGTGCTTCCTTATATTTCCGCATAGTTTCCGAGAAAGCGGTAATATTTCAGCTCGTCCTCAAGATTGTTCAGCAGTTTAACAACGTCGGCGCTTCTTATGCTTCCCATAAAATCCAGGTAGAAAACAACGTCGAACGCGTCGTCCTTTACGTCCGCAAATCCCGACGGAATGGGCTTACTTTCGATCCGCGAAAGGTTCAGCCCGCAGTACGCAAAGCGCGTAAGCAGACGGTAAAGGCTTCCGGGCGTATGCGGGATCGTGAGCGAAAGTGAAATAACGGAAGCGTTTTCGGGGACTTCAAGCCTGTTTGAGATAAGGATAAACCGCGTGAAGTTGTCCTTTATATCGGCGATATTTTCCGCAGCGACCGCAAGCCCGAACATCTTTGCGCAAGAACGCGAGCATATCGCGCCGCAGCTGTCCGCGTCAAGCCCCGCGACATATTCCGCCGCCTCGGCAGTCGTCCGCATGACGGTAGTTTTCGCGCCGTTTTCCCCGAGAAATCCGCTGCACTGACGAAGCGCCATTTCGTGCGAACGAATCTCGGTTATCTCACTTATGTCCACTCCCGGCTTGACCGCGAGAACGTGGTCGATATGTACCTTTGTGGTCTTGCAGATGAAAAAGTGATGCTTTCCCATGAGGTCGTAGGTCGTGCTTACGTCGCCCGCTGTAGAATTTTCGATCGGGAGAACGCCGTAATCCACCTCGCCGCTCTCTACCGCTTCAAAAACCTCGTTGAAATTACGGAAATACCGCACGTCGCAGTTCCCGTCAAAGAATTTTTCACAAGCGTCGGCGGAGTAGCTGCCCTTTGTGACTGTCGCCGCCACGGGTCGTCCCGCAACAGGCGGAACTGTCACAAATTCACGCTGCCGCGTAAGAAGCTGCTGCTGACGGCACTTTGAAAGATCCATTAACGTCGTAAAGAGGAGCTGCGCGCCGTTTTTCAGCTCGGGCGACACAGCCTCACCGACCTTTTCGAGTATCTGATCCTCGCGGCTCTTCTGTAAGACGGGCATATTGTGTTCTTTTTTATATTTTGCAACCTCCGACGCAAGCTGAGTGCGGCGTTCATAGAGCGCAGCAAGCTCGTCGTCGATTTTATCAATCTCTCCGCGGATTAAGTTCAGATCCATCTGTAAAAATCCTTTCTTTTTACGGCAGAACCGCACAAGGAGCAGCTTGCTCCCTGCGCGGTGCCGACGTTATTATACCTCGGGTTCGATGTCCTCGGGATTTTCTTCTTCAATATCGTCCGTATTTTCCTCCGGTTCAGTCTGCGGAGGCTCGGTTTCCGCGGGTTTTACCGCATAGTAAACAATAATGCTTTCGTCCTCCGTAAGCATTATCGTGTCGCCGACTTCCTTGCTGCAGCGAACGACATAGCCCGCCTTCACCTCTGTGGTCTCTTCCTCGCTCGTGTCATACTTTATGCCTGCTTCACTGAGCAAAGACGTGTATTCGTCGAGCTTCATTCCCACATAGTCAGGAAGAATCGCCGACTCGGGACCCTTGCTGACCTTTACGTTTATTTCGGTTCCGCCCGTAACCTCGGTATTCGGCTCAATGTCCTGTTCAAAAACGATACCCTCGGCATATTCGCTGTTGAATTCGTATGTCGGGTTGAACTTCAGCATTGCATAGCGCGATTCAAGAGTGTTATAGAAGCGGTTTACGAAATTCGGCAAAAGAATTCGCTCCGTATTTTCAGCGGGGGTGGTGGCAGTCGCTTCCGACGCTTCGATCATTGGAACCGTGGTGATCGAAGTTGTCGTTTCAGCAGTCGTTATCTCGGGCGGCTGAGTCGTGGTGGTTGTCTGCTCGGAAAGCTGCTTTGACGCGTTCGAGAAGTAAACTATCGCAATGACAAATCCCGTAACTATTGCCAGAAATACCGACAAGCCTATAATAGCGCCAATGTTGGTCTTTTCCTTTGCTTTTTTCTTTTTCTGTACGGGTCTGCGCAGCGGCGTATGGCGCTCGGGCTGACGTTCGGGAACAGGGCGATTCTCACGCGCGATCACAGGCTGCACGGGACCGTCGCTTTCCTGTTCAATGTGGTGCTTCGGCGGCTCAAAAAGCCGTCCCACAAGCTCGTTTATCGTATGAATACGCTCTGTCTGCTTCAGCGCAAGACCCGACATTATCGTGCGCGAAACCTGCTGGGGAATTTCAGGGTTAATTTCATGGGGCGCTCTAAGCGTATCGGAAAGCACTCTTTCCGCCGAATCCTCGGGCACAACGCCCGTAAGAATACGATAAAGCACCGCACATATCCCGTAAACGTCCGTCCATGTTCCCTGACGCTCGGAAACGGAATACTGTTCGTATGCAGCGTAACCGTGAAAAAGCTCGCAGTTTATGTTGGAGTCCGCAGTTCTTATCGCAGATGTTCCGAACGCCGTGAGTTTTAGCCTGCCATGTTCCACAAAAACGGATTCGGGGCTGAGACCTCTGTGGATTATGCTTTGCGAATGGAGCATATTAAGCGCCGTAAAAAGCGGCGGGAAAAGTTCCTTTACTTCGTCCCAGCCGAGCTTTCCGCCGCAGCTCTCAAGATACTGCGAAAGCGACACGCCCGCGAGGTGTTCCATAACGACGTACCCTGTGTTATTTTCGGCGAAAATACCGTAAATTTTGCGTATGCAGTCGGTTTCGTCGCTGTTCATAAGCGTTTTATACAGGTCGGCAAATTCCGAAAGATATGACTTGTACAAAGGCAGACAGCCGTCGCGGACAGTTATTTCGCGGCGGTTCTTTTCGCGTGTGCAGATAGTACCGGGCATATACTCGCGAATCTCAACAGGACGTTCCTGCTCAATATCATAAGCGATATAATCGCCGCCCTCGCCGTTATGCGAAAGCAGCCGACCTACCAGATAACGTCCCGCAAGCAGAGTCTTAGGCGCAAGATACTGCGGCAGATACGCTGTATTGTCCATGTATCCGCAGATTTCGCAGGGCCCGCTGTATTCCTTTCGGTTCATGCAGCCCATACAGAGCTTCAGTTCGGTGTTCATGTATGATTTCCTCCCGTATGAGGTTTAAATTGGAGCAAAGCGCGATAAACTACCACGCTGAGGCATAATTATACTATCGGATATAAAAAATTCTATACCTTTTTATTTTACACGCTATTTTTCGCCGTGTCAATGGTATCAATGCACAAACCTTGACAACATTCGGGGCTGATGGTACAATAAAAGTACAAAATAATCTTCAAAAACAAGGGAAAGTGTGGAAAAATATGTTCGGAAAGAAAAAAGACAAGGGCGGAATGCCCGAGGATATGCTCAAGAAGCTGGACAAATGTCCCGTGAAATACGTTACCGAACGTGACCCCGAGAGTTTCCGCGAAAAGCGGCTCGGCGAAGCGGGTGCAATAAACGTGATGAACGGCGAATTCGTCATTGTGTGCGGCGGAAAAAACGTCATGCGATGTGAACTTTCAACAGTAAAAGCCGCCGAGCTAATGAACCTTTCGGGGCTTACCGTAAAGGGATTCGACCTTGACGAGCGGCGCAAAAAAAGCGTAATCGCCTATTACAGCGACGGTTACGTCAGCGCTGCGCGTGCAAAACAGCGCTGATTTTCCATTTGAATTATATCACAAGTTAGCCTCACATACAATTACAAAGCGGTTACAATTTTATTACAAAGCGGTAACATTTCTTGAGGGAGCGCGGCGCGCCGATTCGCCCCGCAGGGGCGGAG
>USOZ01000223.1 GCA_900556525.1 uncultured Oscillospiraceae bacterium
CGATTTCGCACCGCGCGCTCCCCGCAATGTTCAGCAGGCTTCCGTAGCTGCCCTTATGTGAAACCGTTTTTCGCTCGGGGATAAATTCGCGTATCATTTCGTCGGTCAATACCGCTTCGCAGCCGTCGTAGCAGCTTTGCGGTATGCCGATGTCTGCGAGGAGAAGCACTCCGCAGTGTTCAAAACAAGGGTGCGAATAAAGTCCTTTTTTAACAGCTCCGAGAGTTATCGTAAAATCGGGACGGAATGCGTTTTCGGCAATTTCGCCCGTGTCGCTGTTGCAGCCGCTCGGAACGTCAATGGAAATTTTCATCGCGCCGCATTCTTCGTTTATAAAGCGGAACAGGTCGGAAAGGCTCTCGTCGAGCTGACCGTGAAAGCCTGTGCCGAAAACGCAGTCTATGACCATTTCGCTGTTTTCGAGAACGCGCTTTACGTTCTCTTTCTGGTGTGCGTAAAGGCTCACGTTAAGCCCCGTTTCGTATATCGAATAGCAGAGCCTTGCGCACTCGGACTTCGGCAGGTCGGAAACGAAGATAAGCACGGCGTTCGCACCCGCTTCAAGCAGCAGGTCGGTTATAACAATGCCGTCGCCGCCGTTATTTCCGCGCCCCGAAAGTACGACGACATTTTTATCCTTAACGCCGTCGGCGAGCTGGGTTATGCGGTTAAAGCAGGCCTGTCCCGCGTTTTTCATAAGCTGAAGATACGGGATACCGCTTTCGTCGGCGTTCTTTTCCGCACGCTTCATCTGTTCATTTGTTACGGCGAGTCGCATTGCGCCACCTCCTTGCTTAATCTTTATATGCTTTTATTTCCGCGCATTTCACATACTTGTTAGCTCTGTCCGGACACATGCGACCGTCTTGGTACAAGTCATCGGCAATTTCGAGGATAACATCGGCGATTTCAAGTTTTTCCTTGAATTTTGCGGGGATTTTTTCATAGCCCAGATATGTTCCGACAATATTTCCCGCGACTGCGCCCGTCGAATCGCTGTCGCCCTCGTGGTTCACTGCCGCAGTAATGCATTTTTCAAAATCCCCGCTGTATTTTACGGCGCAGTAGACCGCTATTGCAAGCATTTCCTCCGCGACCCAGCCCTCGCCGAGCGAATGAATTGCGGCAATATCATCGGTTTCGCTTTCCGCAAGCTTCAGCGCGCGCGTCATAATTTCGGTAAATTCCCCGATATGCTCAGAATCTGCAAACATTTTTTTCATTGCGGCGATCGAGTCGGCGGCGGCTTCCTTTATGCTCATTCCCTCATTTTTCGTGAGCAGAGAAATGATATGCACCAGCGCGGCGGCGGGGATATATCCAAGCTCATGCCCGTGCGTAAGAGCAGCGGACTGCGCGCCGATAAGGTCGATTTCATCCTGCGGCAGTCCTTGCTTTGCAAGGTACAGTCCAATAGGCGCAGCGCGCATTACTCCTCCGCAGCCCTTACTGTGATTTATCGGATTTTCAAGGCTTCCGTTGCAGCCCTTTTTAATGGAGGTAATGCAGGTGTTGCCCGGAGCGCGTCTGCTGTGCAGCTCCGGAATACACATAAGCCATGTTACGCATTCGTGTTTTTTCGCGGAAGGTTCCTGCGTTTCAAGCCACTCTTCATAGCATTTTGCTATATAAACGGAATAGCCGCCGAAAATTCCGCGCTCTCTTGCGCGGGTCGAGCCGAGCAGCAGTCCCGCAGCGGTGAAAAGCGACATCTGCGTATCGTCAGAAATCAGAGCCTTGTCATTTACGAAGCTATACGAGGTTATCCCATTTTCACCATGCTTTGAGAAAATCTGCTGTTCGGGCATAAATTCAACCGCATAGCCCAGTGCATCTCCTGCCGCACCGCCTATCATACAGCCGCGGAATTTATCGTTCAGCTTATCCATTGTTTTTAGCATAATTCCATGCGTCGCGGCACATCTGCTCAAGTCCGCGCTCAGCCTTCCAGCCAAGCTCTTTTTCAGCCTTTTCGGGAACGCAATAGCACTCCGCCGCGTCGCCCGCTCTGCGCTCTGCAATGTCGAACGGGATCGTCAGACCGTTTACGCGCTCAAATGTACGGATAATTTCAAGAACGGAATAGCCGTTGCCCGTGCCGAGGTTGTAGGGGATAGCGCCTTTCTTTTCGCGCACGCTCTTAACTGCTGCGAGGTGTCCTTTCGCGAGGTCGACAACGTGGATATAGTCGCGCACGCAGGTTCCGTCTGGCGTGGGATAGTCGTTTCCGAACACTTTCAGGCGCTCCTGCTTTCCGCGCGCAACGTTAAGTATGATAGGCATGAGATTGTTCGGGATACCGTTCGGGTCCTCGCCTATCTTACCGCTTTCATGCGCACCGATAGGGTTGAAATAGCGTAGCAGGGCAATGCTCCATTCGTCGTCGGCTGCGCATATATCACGGCTCATGTCCTCGATTATGAGCTTCGTTCTGCCGTAGGGATTGATAGCGGAGAGGGGGAAGTCCTCGCGAACGGGAACTGTTTCGGGGATTCCGTAAACTGTCGCAGACGAGCTGAAAATAAGCTTCTTGCAGCCGTGCTTCTTCATAGTATTCAGCAGGACGAATGTTCCGCCGAGGTTGTTAGTGAAGTACATGAGCGGCTTTTTTACGCTCTCGCCGACTGCTTTATAGCCTGCGAAATGAATGACCGCTTCAATGTCGTTTTCGGAGAAAATGCGCTCCATGTCTGCTTCGCTGCACATATCGGCTTCGTAGAACGGGAAATCGCGACCGCTTATCTCCTTTATAAGCTCTACGGCGCGCGGCTTCGAGTTGTAGAAATTGTCCATTACCACGATGTCCTCGCCCGCTCCGAGCAGCTCGATGCAGGTGTGCGAGCCGATATAGCCCGCTCCTCCGGTTACTAAAATTGCCATGATTATTCCGCCTTTCTTACATTGTTTTGTTGTTTTTACACTGTTTTGTTGTTAAAAGTTATTCCCAGTCTTTCCAGACTTCGGGGCAATACCCGACCGTCGCCTTTGTGCCGTTTCTGACGATAGGCGTTTTGAACAGAGCGGGACATTCCGCTAGTTTTTCGCGTTTTCCCGCGTCGAGCAGGTATTTGTATTCAAAATATTCCTTGCTTTTTTCGTCAACCAGTGCGTCAAGCCCGCCGACCGCCTTTTCTACGCTTTCCAGCTCACGGCGGCTCAGCCCTTTTTCGAGAATGTCGACGCGCTGAACGGGAATACGGCGCTCTTTAAAATAACGCTCCGCTTTTTTCGTGTCGAAGCACTTGCTTTTGCCGAAAATCTGTATGTTCACGCGTTTTCACCGTCCTTTTCGGGAACTTCTGCGTCGGCTTCCGGTTCGGACTCGTTCAGCAGACGATTCATTTCAAGCCTGATGTCCTTAACGCGTTTATCGGCGAATCTCACCATTGAAATGCAGAGATATGCGCGGACGATAGACGCGGTGAACGAAATCATCAGCGCGTTTGAAAGGCTGAAATCCGCCGTAAACAGCAGGCAGTACGAAATTATCAGAAAGTCGATAAGAAGCGTTGCGATAACGCCCCAGAACGTTGCCCAAACGCCGCGCGGCTTACAGAAAAAGCCCTTTGCGCTCGCGCGTTCCAGCCCCTTTTCAATGTAAAAGCGCAGGCAGGTATCGCACATATCTTTTTTATATGAATGGTGATAATTGAGCGTATATTCGCTGTCTTTTTCCGAAAGCAGGAACAGCGGCGCGCCTTTGAGCTTATACAGGCTCAGTTCTTTCTGCTTT
>USOZ01000224.1 GCA_900556525.1 uncultured Oscillospiraceae bacterium
TTTCAGCCTTTATTTATCTTTTCTTGACAGCAAACAGACCGTCTCCACATGCCTCGTATGCGGGAACATATCAAACGGCTGAATGTCCGTGACGGCATACTTTTTTTCAAGTGTTTTCAAATCTCTTGCAAGCGCGGCGGGGCTGCATGAAATATAAACGATACGTTTCGGCGCAATTTTCACGAGCGCATTAAGAAACATTCTGTCCGCGCCCGCACGCGCAGGGTCCATTATCACCGCGTCAAACCGCGTCCCGATTTTCGCCTTTTCGCGCAGATATTCGCCCGCGTCACCCCTGTTGAACGCAATGTTCCGCGTAAGCCCATTCTCCTGACAGTTGCGGACAGCGTCGCGCACCGCCGAGGCGTTGTACTCAATTCCCTGAACCTGTCCCGCGTAATCGGAAGCGATTATCCCGATAGTCCCGATTCCGCTGTATGCGTCGAGAAGCGTTTCTTTTTTGTTCAGCGCTGCCGCGTTGATCGCGTAACTGTACATTTTTTCGGTCATTATCGGATTAACCTGATAAAACGACCGCGGCGAGATTCTGAAACGCTTTCCGCAAAGCTCATCGGTTATGTATCCGTCGCCGAAAAGCGTTTCGTTCTTTTCGCCGAGCATCATCATATCCTCGTTTTTGTTCACCGAGAATGTTACGGTCGTTATTTCGGGAAAACGTTTCACAAGTGCGTTCACAAAATCCCTCTTTTTCGGAAACATCGGCGACCCGCCGACGATAGTGACCAGCACTTCCCCGCTCTTCTTCCCTACGCGAACCAGAACGTGCTTCAAAAACCCCCGTCCCGTTCCCTCGTCGTAGGGCATAAGCTTGAATGAGCGCATAAGCTCGCGAATCCCGAGGATTATTTTGTCGGCGATCGGATCGTTGAGCATACAGCTGTCAACGCCCACAACGCCGTTGCGTGAGGACTGATATACTCCCGAAATGATCCTGCCGCTGCGGTCGCTGCGAAACACCGCCTGAACCTTGTTGCGGTAATTATACGGGTTTTCCATTGGGGTTATTTTGTTCACTTTTCCGAATTTTCCAAGCAGCTTTTCAACGTCCTTTTGTTTCCATTCAAGCTGCTGCTCATATGTCATATTTGATAGCTGACAGCCGCTGCATTTTTTCGCAGCAGGGCATTTTCTCTCGGTAATCATACGTTTCTCCTGTTCAATTTCTGCGCTTTTGGCAGCATGGGTTTGTTCACAAAATATTACTGCTCTCCAAGATATTTTCCCAGTCGTTCAAGTTCCCTCTCCGCGTCCGCTCTTCCGAGCGCATAAACCTGTTTCAGCTTTTCGGGTTCGCGCTCTGTGCGACTTATCTCAATAGGCGCAGACGGTCGGATAACGAACGCCCTTCCCGCCTTTTCAAGCTCCGCGAGCTTATGAATGCTTTCATTGTAGACAATATGCCTGTTTTTTAGACGGCGGCGGAATTCGGGATACTTCCGATAAAAAAGTGAAATAAGCGCGCCGTTCATCGGCTTTTTGCGATAGCTCATATCGCGCGTGAGTACCACGACCTGTTTTTCATAGCCCATTTCGGCAAATTTCTCAAAAGGAATACTGTCAGTAACCCCGCCGTCGAGATACTTTTTTCCATTTATTTCAACAGGCTTTGAAGCGAACGGCATTGACGCCGAAGCGCGCAGCGTTTCCATTTGTCCGAGAACGCTTTCGACCCGCATATACTCGGGTTCGCCGGTTTCAACATTTGTCACAACGGCATAAAACGGAACTCCCGACGACATATACGTTTCATCGTCGAAGAGGTCAAGCTCGCGGGGAACGCGATAGTACGCATATTCCGCATTGAAATAATTGCCCGTCTTTAAAAGGCAGCCCACTCCCATATAGTTTTTGTCGGTGTTAAATCGGCAGTTATAGCGGATAACTCTGCCGCGCTGCCCCGAAAGATAGTTCACGCCGAAAACCGCGCCCGCAGAAACGCCGATTATTCCGTCAAAATGCACCCCGCGCTCCATAAACACATCAAGTACTCCCGCCGTATACATTCCGCGCATAGCGCCGCCCTCAAGCACAAGTCCGGTTTTCATTGCATAAATCCTTTCTGTTCAGAACACATCAAATTTAAAATCAACTTTCCTCGTTCTGACCTAAAAACTGTACATTAAGTTCAACATTTTCGCAGTCATATCCGACAATTTTCATCCTGTTTTTCCCCTCCGAAAAAGGAACCGATTCAGCCGAACCGCTTAATTCATCGGAATCGCACTCGATCAGCACAGTAATATTTCCATTTCCGTCAATAAGCACCAACTTCGCCGTTCCGCGCGATATTTTCATCAAAATTTCGGCGGAAGCGCAGTATTCCGCTTCTGCTTCTGCCGTCCACACAGTCTCACGTCCGTCGAATTTTTCAGCCGTGAATATACAGCCGTTATCCGTCTGATTGTACAACGCACCTACTTTTGCAAACCTGTCAGACTGTTCGGAAATTTTCTCTGCGGAATCGTATTCATTTTTCGCAAACTCGTTGCTGCATCCCGCCATGCAAAAACAAAGCAGGACAGCAGCAAATCCACATATTATCTTTTTCATATTACTCCCTTTCTTAGCAGCAGACATACCGTTTCGACATGCCTCGTCCTGCTGAACAGATCAACTCCCTGCACCGTCCTCAGCTCATACCCGCGTTCGGTAAGCGCCCGACAGTCACGAGCCGCAGTGACAGCGTTGCACGATACCATTACAATGCGTTCGGGTGAAAACTTCACAATATTCCCGATAGTTTCTTCGTCGCAGCCCTTACGCGCGGGGTCGACGATAACAACGTCCGCCTTTATGCCCTCGGCGGCAAGTTTATGCGTAATCTCGCCTGCGTCCCCGCAGAAAAACCGCACATTATCCGCGCCGTTCAGACGTGCATTTTCACGCGCGTTTTCGACCGCGCTTTCGACTATTTCCACGCCGATAACGCTTTTCGCCCTGTCCGCCATAGTCAGCCCGATAGTTCCCGCGCCGCAGTAAAGGTCGATAACCGTTTTGCCGTCAGGCTGCGCAAGCTCCGTTGCTTTTTGATACAAAATCTCTGCCATAGGCGTGTTGACCTGATAAAACGACCGCGAGGAAACCGCGAACCGCTTCCCGCACATTCTGTCGTATATCACGGGTGCACCGAAAAGCAGCCTTTCCTCGTCGCCGTAGATAACGTTCGTTTCCACCTTGTTTACGTTTGCGACAATGCTCTTTATTTCCGAGAATTTTTGGCTCAGCGCTGCCGCGAGAGCTTTAAGCTGCGGAACTGCTCTCCGCACGACCAGCGTTACTCCGATCTCGCCCGAGTGATGTCCGCGACGAATACATATCGAACGCAGAACTCCGCTGTGTTCCGCCTCATTATAGGGCGAAATTTTCAGCTCATGCGCGAAGTCGAGCGCCGCGCAGCGTATATCCGAAAAAATATCCTGTTCAAGCCGACATTGCTCGCAGCATATAACGCGGTGGCTGCGCTCCGCAAAAAATCCGCAGACGGTTTCGCCCTGTTCATTTTTGCGCACCGGATACTGCGTTTTGTTGCGATAGCTGTCAATGTTGCAGTTTCCGATAATCGGCAGAAACTCGGGTTCAAGCCCGCCTATTCGGGTGAACGCGTCACGGATAAAGCCGTCTTTCGCCCTAAGCTCCGCTTCATATGAAATGTGGCGAAAATCGCACCCGCCGCACTTCCCGAAAACTAAGCAGTCT